>DATCLH010000314.1:0-3256 GCA_036564035.1 Thermaerobacter sp. | reverse complement strand
TGGCGCCCCGCTCCCTGGTCGCCGCCTGCCTTGCGCCCTGGCGGCAAGGGCCGTATGCTGGCGATGGCGGGATCGGGTGTCGAACCGGCCTGGACCGGGTCCCCACCGGGGGAACCACGGGCCTTCGCCCGGGAACCCCGGTTCGGGGATCGGCCGGACGGGCCGCGTCCCTGTTCCGGACCGGAGCCCGATGGACGGCCGGCCGGCTTGTGCGTATCATACCCCCGCCATGGGCGAGGCACCGCGGATGCGCTGGATCTACGCGCTCCACAACCGGCTCAACATCTTTCAGAAGGTCCTGATCGCCAACGCGGTCTTCCTGGTGGTCACCGGCGTCGGGGCGGCGGCCCTGGCCGTCCACGTGCGCCAGCTGCCCCTGGTCCAGCGCTGGCTCCACGACCAGGCCCTGACCGTGGTGATCGTCGCCTTCCTGGCCGCCGGCCTGGTGGTCAGCCTGGGGATCAACTGGATCATCCTGCGGGTCGCCTTCCTGCCCCTCTTCCGGCTGCGGGAGATCATGGACGACGTGCGGGCGGGCCAATTCCACGCCCGGGCACCCGCCATCGTCGGCGACCCCGACGTGGCCGCCATGGGCGCCATCTTCAACGAGATGCTGGACCGGCTGGACGAGTACCGCCGGGCCACGGCCTCCCAGGTCCTGCGGGCCATGGAGGAGGAGCGCAAGCGCATCGCCCGGGAGCTGCACGACCAGACCAGCCAGGTGCTGACCTCGCTGCTGATCCACCTCGACCTGCTCAAGGAGCGGCTGGGCCCCGAGGCGCCCGACGACGTCCAGCGCAAGGTGGCCTTCATCCGCCAGCTGACCAGCGACACCCTGGAGGAGATCCGCCGGCTGACCTTCGACCTGCGCCCCACCATCCTGGACGACCTGGGCCTGGTCCCGGCAGTCCGCTGGTACGTGCAGAACGTGCTGGAGCCGGCCGGCATCGCCGTGGAACTGAGCGCCAGCGGGTTCAACGGGCGGCTGCGGGACGAGATCGAGACGGCCCTGTTCCGGATCGTGCAGGAGGCCCTGACCAACATCCTCAAGCACTCCCGGGCGACCCGGGCCCAGGTCATGCTGCGGCGGGAACCCGGGGGCGTGTCGGCGGAGATCCGGGACAACGGCGTCGGCTTCAACCCCCGCCAGGCGGTTCCCGGCATGGGGCCCGACCCCGGCCGGGGCCTGGGGCTGTTCGGGATGCGGGAGCGGGCCGCCCTGGTCGGGGGCCGGATCGACCTCCATTCCCGCCCGGGCCAGGGCACCCGGCTGCGGGTGTGGATCCCGCTGGAGGGTGCCCCCGGCACCCCGGCGGGGTCGACCGGGGAGGGCACGGCACGGGCCAGCGAGCCGTGGACCGGCGCGGCGGTGGGGCCGGCGACCGCGGCCGGCGAGGACGACGCCCGGGAGGAGGCAGCCATGGGCCATGTCTGAGACCCCCAAGGGGCCCTTTGCCGGCGAAGGGTTTGGCGGCGAAGCGGCGGAAGGGACAAGGGGCGGGACGAACCCGGCCCCCGCGGCCGGCCCGGCCCCCGCTGCGGCATCGCCGGGAGCGGCGGGCCGCTCCCCGGCCGCGGAGGAGGCGGCCGCCGGCGACGGCGAGGCCCAGCGGCCGATCCGGGTGCTGGTGGCCGACGACCACGCCATCTTGCGGGACGGGATCCGCACCTTGCTGGAGGCCCACCCCGACATCGCCGTGGTGGGGGAGGCGGCCGACGGGCGGGAGGCGGTGGAACTGGCCCGGCGGCTGCGCCCCGACGTGGTCCTGCTGGACATCGGCATGCCTGGGATGAACGGGATCGAGGCCACCCGGGCCATCCTCAAGCAGCGGCCGGAGACGCGGATCCTGATCCTGTCCATGCACGACAACGAGGAATACATCTTCCCCATCCTGGAGGCGGGGGCGGCGGGGTACGTGCTCAAGCGCTCGGCCGCCACCGAGCTGGTGTCGGCCCTGCGGGCGGTGGTCCAGGGCCACACCATCCTGCACCCCGACGTGGCCGCCAAGGTGGTCAGCGGGGCGGCCCGCCGCCAGAAGGCGGAGGGACCCGCGGAGGGCGTCCCGCGCCGGGTCGACGGCCTGACCGAGCGGGAGACCGAGGTCCTCACTCTGATCGCCCAGGGGCTGACGAACCAGGAGATCGCCGACCGGCTGTTCATCAGCATCAAGACGGTCCAGGCCCACCGCTCCAACATCATGGAGAAGCTGGACCTGCACGATGCCGTGGAGCTGACCAAGTACGCCATCCGCCACGGCCTGATCTCCCTGGACGACTGAGGACCGGCGGGGGCAGGGGATCCGGCGGCGGGGGCGGTGCCGGGACGGGGGACGGGACGTTGGAGGGATCCATCCGGGAATCCGCGGAATCCGGGGCACCTCGGTGCATCGCCGTCGGTTCGACCAACCCCACCAAGGTGGAGGCGGTCCGGCAGGTGGCGGCGGCCGCCTGGCCGGCCGTCCAGGTCCTGGGCCGCGACGTGCCCAGCGGGGTCCGGGCTCAGCCCCTGGGGACCGCCGAGACCGAGGCGGGCGCCCGGCAGCGGGCCCGCCGGGTCCTTGAGGCAGTGCCGGAGGCGGACCTGGGGGTGGGCCTGGAAGGCGGTGTGGATCCCGGCGGGTTCCTCCTCAGCGCCTGCTGCGTCCGGGACCGCTGGGGCCGGGAGAGCGTGGCCTGGAGCCTGCGGATGCCCCTGCCGCCCCAGGTGGTGCGGGCGGTTCTGGACGGGGAGGAACTGGGCCCCTTGCTGGAACGGCTGGGCGGCGTGCCGGGCATCGGGCGCGGGCCCGGGGCGGTGGGCCTCTTCACCCGGGGGCTGGTCGACCGCACCCAGCTATGGGCCATGGCCGTGGCCGGCGCCCTGGCGCCGTGGCTGACGCCCCAGTGGGGGTGGTTTGAACGGGACCCGCTCCCTGGCGTCAGGCGTTCAACGCCCCCTGCTGGGCCCAGTGGCGGGCGATGCGCTCCAACTGGCGGGCGTGGACGTTCTCATGCAGGCCGACGAAGTGGATCCACTGGGCCGCGTTGAAGGGCCAGCCGTAGAGGGGGTGGGGCTCGATCACCCGCTCCACGTCATACCGGGGCAGGTCCTGGAGGATCGCCTCGAGGCGCCGGCGGCTGGCGGCCAGTTCCTCCGCCACCTCCTGGTCGTCCCAGCGGCCCCGGGGTTCGGCCCAGACGGGGGCGGTGTAGGTCTTGCCCTCGGCGTCCAGCATGACCGGGCGGGCGTCGACCCACTGGATGGGCAGGCCGCGGC
>DATCLH010000313.1:0-1542 GCA_036564035.1 Thermaerobacter sp. | reverse complement strand
GGCCGTGGCGGGTCGACTGCAGGAGGGCGGCGCCCCTGTGGACGCCGGCCAGGGAGAGGCCGGGCCCGTGGTGGAGGCCACCGTGGACGGCTGGCCGGTGCGGATCACCGTGGCGCCGGCCGAAGCCCGGGGGCCGGCCCTGATCTACACCACCGGGAGCCCGGCCCACTGGACCCAGCTGCGCCAGTGGGCGGCCGGGCAAGGCTGGGAGCTGGAGCCCGGGGGCCTGCGGCCGGGCCGGGACGGGACGGCCGGCGACGCCCCCGCCCCGGACGGGGACGAAGCCGCCCTGTACCGGCGCCTGGGCCTGCCGCCGATCCCCCCGGAACTGCGGGAGGGGGAGGGGGAACTGGAGGCGGCGGCGGCCGGCCGGCTGCCCGAGCTGGTGGCCCTGGCCCACCTCCGGGGCGATCTCCACGTCCACAGCCGCTGGAGCGACGGGGCCGCGTCCATCGCCGAGATGGCGGCGGCGGCCCGGGCCCGGGGGTACCGCTACCTGGCCATCTGCGACCACAGCCGCTCCCTCAAGGTGGCCCACGGCCTGGACCTGGCGGAGCTGGAGGCCCAGTGGGCCGAGATCGACGACCTCAACGCGGCCCTGGAGGCCGAAGGCGCCGGCTTCCGGATCCTCAAGGGGGCCGAGGTCGACATCCTGAAGGACGGGCGGCTCGACTACCCCGACGAGATCCTGGCCCGGCTCGATGTGGTGGTGGCGTCGGTCCACACCCATCTGCAGCTGGACCGGCAGGCCATGACGGAGCGGCTGCTGGCGGCGGTGGAACACCCCCACGTGGACATCATCGGCCACCCCACGGGGCGCCGCCTGGGCTTCCGGGACCCCTACGACGTCGACCTGGAGGCGGTGATCGCCGCCGCCGCCCGCCACGGCACGGCCCTGGAGATCAACGCCTCGCCGGAGCGCCTGGACTTGCCGGCCCTGTGGGCCCGCCGCGCGGCGGAAGCCGGGGTCTGGCTGGTCATCGACACCGACGCCCACGGGCCGGACCAGCTGGCGCAGGTGGCCCTGGGCGTCAAGGTGGCGCGGCGAGCCTGGGTCGAACCCGGCCAGGTGCTCAATACGCTGGAGCGGGACGCCCTGCTGGCGTGGCTGGCGGCCCCCAAGGGCCAGCGCCCCGGGCCGGCCGGCAGCGGCGGTGGCCGAAGGGCGGCGGGGTGAGGGGACCCGGCCGAGGGTAAGCCGGTCGCCCGCGGCACCCGGGGATGCCGGCCGGCGGGAACCGGCCCACGGCCCCTTGGGACGAACCGGATCCCGGAGGAACCCGCCGCGCCCTCCGGCTGCACCCCCCGGCCGCGCCCTCTGGGGGCGGCCCGCCGGCGGCCCGGCGACGGCCTGGAGGCGGGAGGGGCGGTGGCCCCGGGGCGGGAGGGGCAGCGGCCCGGGGGCGGGAGGAAAGGGCGGCCGGGCCGATCCCACCCCCAGGCCGGCGGTCCGGCAGCCCGCGCCGGGCTCTAGGTCAAGAAGTGTGGGCCGGCGGTCAGCCAAGCCAAGGGCAGAAAGGCCAGCAGCATCTTCCGGACATA
>DATCLH010000312.1:0-1626 GCA_036564035.1 Thermaerobacter sp. | reverse complement strand
CCTGACGACCCATCACCAGGTGATGACCGATCCCACCGTCCGCCGGCACGCGCCGCTCCTGGCCGAGGTGGCCGCGGTCATCGGCGACATGCAGGTGCGTTACCGCGGCACCGTGGGCGGCAGCGTGGCCCACGCCGACCCCGCGGCCGACTACCCCGCGGCCCTGCTGGCCCTGGAGGCGGAGATCGAAGTGGCCGGGCCCGGTGGGGAGCGGGCGATCCCCGCGGGGGAGTTCTTCTTCGGTCCCTTCCTCACCGCCCTGCAGCCGGATGAGGTGGTGACGGCCGTCCGCATTCCGGCGGCTGCCGGCGGGGATCGGGGCTGGAGCTGGGGGTACCGCTACCTGAAGATGGCCCGCCGGGCGTCGGACTTCGCCCTGGTGGGCGTGGCCGCCGCCGTGGCCCGGGATGGGGAGGGGGCTGCGGCGGCGGTCCGGGTCGCCCTGAACGGCGTGACGGGGGCGGCCTACCGGGCGTCGGCCGTGGAAGAACACCTGACAGGGCGGGTGCCGACGGCGGAGCTGCTGGCCGAGGCGGCCGCCCGGGCCGTCGACGGCGTCGACGTGGACGGCGATGCCCTGACCTCTGCCGAGTACCGGGCCCACCTGGCCCGGGTGTACACCCGCCGGGCGCTGGCCGAAGCCTGGCAGCGGGCCGGCGGGGAGGAGGTCATGGCCGCGGACTGAGGGCCGTCCCCCGGGGAGGGCAAGCCCGCAGAAGCCACGGGCCGGGGCACAAGCCCCGGCCCGTGGCTTGCAGGGGTGCAGGGGAGATCCTGGGCGATCGGGCTCCCTCAGTCGATCACCTTGACCTCCAGCTTCATGCCGGGCAGCTTCGCCTTGTTCTGGAACAGGTAGTGGGCGATGATCTTGGCGTCCTCGATCACCACGCCGGGCGCCGACATGGACAGCGGGCTGCTGCCCCGCTGCTCGTCGACCACCTGCTCGTTGAAGGAGATGGAGCCGGCCTCCTGGTAGGTCATGTCCTGGACCAGGCCGCTGATCTCCACCGGCGAGGCGGTCATGCTGATCCGCACCGTCTTGCCGCCCACGTTGAGGTCCTTGTACAGGTGCAGGTTGGTGATCACCAGGTGGTCGATCTTCGCCCGGGCCATGGGGACGCCCGCGGCGTCGTCGGTGTCGTTGGTCACCGGCAACATCTGAAAGCCCTGCCCCTCCAGGCGGTCGAACTCCAGCATGACGCCGCCGATCCCGGCCAGGGGCGCCGCCAGGGCGATGCCCTGGGACATCATGACGAACAGCATGGCGCCCAGCACGGCCATGGAGAGGCCGAAGGTGACCCAGAAACGGCGCCGGGAGAAAGTCCCGGTGGTCACGGCGTATGGCATGGGGCCATCCCTCCCTGATGTGACGTCCCGTCCTCCGTCGTCCACCGGCGCCCGGCCGGACGGGTCCGGTGCCGGTCGCCGGTCGTCTCGCCCTACCCGGGCCCGCCGGGGCCCTTTCCCCGATCAGGGGTCCTTACCGTACTCAGGGACCCTTGCGGAGCAGGCCGCCCAGCCCGGCCGAGCTCAGCAACCCGCCCAGCAGGGGCAGGAGACCGCCTTCGCCACTTCCGTCGCCGGCCCCGTCTCCGGTGCCGGCTGCACCCGTGTCCCCCGTGGTTC
>DATCLH010000311.1:0-2781 GCA_036564035.1 Thermaerobacter sp. | reverse complement strand
GGACGGGGGCGGCGCGGGGGAGGGGCGGGCATCGACGGGCACGGCCTTCACCCCGATCTCGTCGCCAGACGTGGTGGTGAGCAATGGGATTCGCCGCGACAACCCGTCGTCCTGCCGGCTTCCGGTGATCACCGCTTCCCCGCGCTCCCCGGCAGGGCATCGGGTGGGGTGGCCGGGCCTACCCGTTGCTCGCTGGCCCCCATGGGATCGTGGCGCTACCTACATCCACGCGGCCGCGTGACCGGGCCTACTTGTTGCCCACCGGCCCCCCGCCGGCCCCCTCCGCCAGGGTCCGGTAGAGCAGGGGGAGGGAGACGTCGTAGCGGTGGGCGATGCCGAAGTGGCCGCCGTCGAACTCCTCGTAGGTATGGTCGATCCCCAGCTCCACCAGGGCGCGATGGAGCTGTCGGGCGCCCCAGAGCAGGTTGAACTCGTCCTGCCGGCCGCAGTCGATGTACACGAGCCGGAGACGGCGGAGGGCCGCCGCCACCTGGGGGGCCAGCCGCACGGGGTCGTGGGCCAGCCACCGCTCCCAGACCCCCGGCCGCAGGGCGCCGGTCTCCAGGTCGACGGGCAGGGCGATGCCGTAGGGCTCGGCGGGATCCGGCGAGTAGCAGGCGGCCATGGCGAAGATGTTCAAGGACGCCTGCCAGCTCCGGTTGAGGGACTGGCCCCGCGCCCGCAGCTGGCGGTAGGCGTCGACGTACGCCTCCAGCCCGCCCAGCTGGCGCACGTGGTCGAGGAACTTGGGGAAGTCGGGCAGATAGCAGTATTCGAAGGCCATGTCGCCCGAGTGGCAGGCGAAGGCCTGGAAGACCTGGGGGTGCCGGCTGGCCAGCATGAAGGAGCCGTAGCCGCCCGAGGACTTGCCCGCCACCCCGTGGGCGGCGATGGGGTAGAGGCCCTCCACCAGGGGCACCAGCTCCCCGACGACGTAGTCCTCGTAGCGGCCCACGGCGGGGGAGTTCAGGTACTGGCTGCCGCCCAGGTAGGTGAAGCAGTCGGGCAGGGCGAAGACCGCCGGCCCAATCCGGCCCTCGGCATAGAGCCTTCCCAAGCGCTCGGGCAGGGTCTCCTCCCACGGGTTGAAGTTGAGCTGGGTCGCGCCGGTTCCTCCGAATCCCGAGAGCAGCCAGATGCAGGGCACGGGCCGGTCGGGCAAGCCGCCGGGAGGAACCAGCACCCACAGGGAGCGCTCCGCCGGATCGCCCCAGGGGTTGCCCGCCAGCACGCGGCTCTGGTGGCGGTGTTCCACGGCCTGGAAGGGGGCATGGACGGGACGGTGCACGCTGGGATCACCTCGATGGTCGTGATGGCGGTCGTGGGCCGTCGCCGGGCGGCAGCCGGGGAGCGGCCGCCCGTTTGTGGTACCTTCTAATTTAGCCCCATACCCGGGATGTCCTGGACGTCCCGGCCCATGGAGGGTGGCCGTTGCTGCAAGGATACCTGGCCGGCATCCGCCGGCTGACCCTGCGGGAGATCCCGGTGCCCGAGCCGGGTCCGGGCGAGGTGGTCGTCCGGATCCGGTGCGCCCTGACCTGCGGCACCGACCTCAAGACCTTTCGCCGCGGCCACGCCCGCCTCCCCGTCCCGGGGCCCTTCGGCCACGAGGCGGCCGGCGTGGTCCACGCCGTGGGCGAGGGGGTTGAGCGCTTCCGTCCCGGCGACCCCGTGATGTGGGTTCCCACCGGCCCCTGCGGCCAGTGCCCGCCCTGTCGCCGCGGGCAGGAGAACCTGTGCCAGCGCCTGTTCGAACCGGAGCGGATGGCCCTGGGGGCGTACGCCGAGTACATCCGGCTGCCGGCGCCCGTCGTCGCCCGCCACCTCTTCCCCAAGCCGGACCATCTGTCCTTCGAGGAGGCGGCCTTCCTGGAGCCCTTGAGCTGCGTGGTCCGGGGCTGGCGCCGGCTGGGGCGGCCCGAGGAGGTCGTGGTCCTGGGGACCGGCACCATCGGCCTGCTGCACATCATGGTCGCCCGGGCCTTGAAGGTGCCCCGGGTCGTGGCCGTGGGCCGGCGCCCGGCGGGCCTGGAGCTGGCGAGGCAGGCCGGGGCCACCGAGACCCTGCAGGCCGACGCCCAGGAGGCCCTGGGACGGGTGCGGGCCCTGTTCGGCGGCGAGGGACCGGCGGCGGTGATCGAGGCGACGGGGCGGGCCGAGGGGTGGCAGGCGGCGGCCCAGTGGGTGCGTCCCGGCGGCCGGGTCCTGCTCTTCGGCGGGCTGGCGGGCGGCACCTGGGTCCACTTCGAGGCCTTCCGCCTCCACTACGAAGAGGTCGACCTGATCGGCTCCTTCCACTACACCCCGGCCGACGTCCGCGAGTCCTATGACCTGCTGGCGCGGGGGCGGCTGCCCGTGGCGGCGTTGATCACCCAGCGGCGGCCCCTGGCGGATCTGCCGTCGGTCTTCCAGACCCTGGACCGGGGGGAGGCCATCAAAGTGGCCCTCTACCCGGACGGGGACGCACCGGGCGGGGACGAACCGGCCTCGCCGGGCGATAACGAACTGGCCTCGCCGGACGCGCCCGCCGCGCCGGACGAACCGGCCGCAGCAGGTGCGCCAGGCTCGCCGGCCCCGGTCCCGCCGGCTTCGACCTGAGCGGTTTGCTGAATCGAACCCGGGGCCCGGGCCAGGGCGGGATCGGCGCCGGCCCGGGCCGCGATGGGTGAGGCAGGGGGGAGCCGTCCATGGCCCGTGGGATGGCGCCGCCGGCGCCGCCGGTTCTTCCCGCCCGGATGCGGGTGGCCTTGCTGGATGCCGGCGGCCGTGTCGAGGTGGGCG
>DATCLH010000310.1:0-3163 GCA_036564035.1 Thermaerobacter sp. | reverse complement strand
GGGGACGGCGGTCCGCCTGCTGCGCATCGTCGGCCTGTTCATCTCCCTGGCCCTGCCGGGCCTGTACATCACCCTGGTGGGGTTCCACCCCGAGCTGATCCCGACCAAGCTGGCCCTGGCCAGCGCCGGCATCCGTCAGGGCACGCCGATGCCCGCGGCGGTGGAGCTGATCGCCATGGAGCTGCTGTTCGAGCTCTTCCGCGAGGGCGGCCTGCGGCTGCCCGCCGCGGTGGGCCAGACGGTCGGCATCGCCGGCGGCGTCGTGCTGGGGACCGCGGCCGCCCAGGCCGGGTTCGTCTCGGGCATCGTGATCGTGGTGACGGCGGGCACCGCCATCGCCTCCTTCGCCATCCCCAACTACTTCCTCGGCCTGACCTGGCGCATCCTCAAGTTCGCCCTGATCGGCCTCAGCGCCACCTTCGGGCTGACGGGGCTGGTGGCGGGGATGCTGCTGGTAGCGGCCCACCTGGCCGCCGCCGAGTCGGCGGGCGCGCCCTACACCACGCCCTTCGGCCCCATCCGGCCGAAGCGGATGATGCGCATGGCCGTCCGCCCGCCCCACTGGGAGAAGAGCGCGGCCGACCGTCCCTGAACCGCCGGGCCGCGGGCGCGGGACGGGCGGGCTGGGGCTGGGCGGCGGGCCCCACCGTGGTCGTGAACCGGGCGGGACCGCCGGCACGGGGCAGCGGGACGGTGGGCGCGGCGGCGGGACCGTCCGCCCACCGGTTCTGGGAAGCCCTGGCCGAAAGCCCTGTGGCGGGCCATGGAACGCCGGGGTACCCGCGGCGCCCCAGCGGGCGGATCCCCGGGCGGGCAAAGACGGCCCGCGCCGCGGCCGCCACCCGGCCGGCCGCCCAGGGCAGGACCGGGTCAGGGCAGGACGGAGGCGACGGGATGAGCGGGACGGGAGGAACGGGCCCCGGGCCATCCGCCCCGGCTCCGGCCCGGGGCACCCCGGCTCCGGCCCGGGGCATGACGCGGGCGGGGGTGTGGATCTCGGGGCGGGGCCTGGTGGCCCTGTTCTTCTTCACCCTGTTCCAGTTCCAGCTGCTCGACGGACCCATGTGGCTGGCCCGGGCGGCCGGGCGTCTCGGGTGGCTGGTGGAGCTCTTGGGCGCCCTGATGGGCCTGCCCCTGCTGCTGGCGATGCTGGATCTGGCGGAGCGCTTCCCCGGCCAGACGGTATACCAGTACGCCCGCCTGCTGCTGGGCCGGCCCGTCGCCTTTGTCGCCAACGGCCTGACGCTGCTCTACGGCCTGCTCTTCCTCGGCTACTTCCTGCGCCAGTTCGTCATCGTGGTCCAGACCTACCTGCTGCCCCGCACGCCGGTCTGGGCCATCATGGCCCTGGTGGTGGCCGGGATCGTGGTGGTGGTGAGCCTGGGCCCCATGGCCCTGAACCGCCTGGCCCAGATGCTGCTGGTCCCCGTGCTGCTGGCGTTCCTGGCCATGCTGGCCATCGCCATGCGCAACGTCGACCCGATGCTGCTCCTGCCCCTCTGGCCCGTCCCCCTGGGCGCCCTGGCCGCCGTGCCCACGGTGGGGTTCCTCCCCTTCGTGCCGATCAAGCACCTGCTGGTCCAGCTGGCCGTGGTGCGGCGCCCCCAGGACCACCGGCGGTCCCTCCTGGTGACCTATCTGGCCGTGGCCCTGTTCAAGGTGGTGGCGACGGCGGCGACCCTGGCCATCTTCGGCCATCGGGCCGTGGCGCTGCTGGCCTGGCCGGCCCTGGAAGCCCTGCGGGTCGTCCAGGTGCCCCTGGCCCTGCTGGAGGAACTCGGCCTGCCCGGCCTGGTGGTCTACCAGACAGTGCTGTTCGTCTCCAGCGCCGTCTTCCTCGTCAGCGACTACGTGGGCTTGCCGGTGTGGCTTGGCCTTGGGCCGAGGGCGATGCCGTGGCTGCTCCCCCTCCTGGCCCTGGCCGCGGCCGCCGTCGGCCTGGCGCCCCAGGACGAGGCCCAGGTGGACCTGCTACGGCGGGTGGTGATGTACGGCGGACTCTACGCCGCCGTGGCCTACCCCCTGGTGCTCTGGCTGGTAGCCCGCTGGCGCAGGATGGGGGTGACCACCGCGCCATGAAGGGCGCCAGGATCCGGGCGGCCCTGGTCCTGCTGCTGGCGGCGGTCCTCCTCGCCGGGTGCTGGGATCTGGAGGAGATCGACCGCCGCACCGTCGTCCTGGGCCTCGCCTTCGACACGACCCGGGACGGCGGCGTCCGCATGGTGGCCTCGGTCCCCGATCCCCGGGCCCTGGTCCCCTCGGGCGGCACCGTCATCGGCCCCCCACCCAAGGAGCCGGCCTTCGTCGTCCTCCAGACCCGGGGGCGCACGGTGTCGGAGAACCTGGCGGCGCTGCGGGAGATCACCAGCCGCGACCTCTTCCTGGGCCAGATCCTGGTCGTGGGGGTCTCGGAGCGCCTGGCGCGCCAGGGGATCCTCTCCATCCTGGAGGTCCTGATGAACAACACCGACATCCCCCGGGCCGCCTGGTTCGTGGTGGCCGCCGGCGACCCTGCGCGGGTCCTGGCCATCAAGCCGCCCCAGCAGACCTTCCCCGAGTTCTACCTGGACGACGTCTTCCGCGCCCGGGGCAAGGCGGCGGGCGCCCTGGCCGTACCCTACTGGCGGGTCTGGGTCGACACCCTCCTGCCGGGCCGGGACGCCCTGGTCCCCGTGGTGGGCCCGGGCCCCCAACACCAGATGCGAGTCGCCCAGGTGGCCGCCTTCCGCGACGGGCGCCTGGTGGGCATTCTGTCCGAGCCGGAAACCCGGTTGCTGGCGCTGATCCGGGACGCCCGCAACACCCTGTGGGAGGTGGAGCTGGGCGATGGCCGGCGCATCGGCCTGCGGCCCCTGGGGGCGGATACCCGGATCGTGCCGCTGGCCCCGGGACCCGGGGGCACGCCCCGCTTCCGCTTCGACGTGCAGCTCAACATGGCCTTGATGGAGGTCTATGGGGCGACGGGGGGCGCACCCCGGGCCTTCGAGCAGGCGGCGGAGCGGGATCTCACCCGTGCCCTGGAGCGGCTCTTGCGCCGGCTTCAGGCCATGGGCAGCGATCCCCTGGGCTTTGGCGAGTACTGGCGCATCGCGCAGCCCACCGCCTTCCGGTCCCGCGACTGGCACACCCAGTGGCCCCAGGCCCGGATCGACGTCCGGGTGCG
>DATCLH010000309.1:0-2179 GCA_036564035.1 Thermaerobacter sp. | reverse complement strand
CCCGGATGGCGCGCCGCGGCCAGGGCCAGCGGCGTCGACCGCGACCCCGGGCAGACGACCACGTGCTCGACGCCCGCTCGGACCAGGCCGTCCAGGAGGGCAAGGGCCCAGGCCAGGTTCGTCCGTCCCCGGTCGGGCGCCGCGGCGCCGCCGGCCCCGCCCAGGCTGCCACCCCCGGCAAGGCCGCCTTGCCCGGCAAGGTCGCCGGCCCCGGCGCGGGCCGTGGTCCCGGAACGGCCCGTGGCCGTCGCCGCCGGCCCTGGGCCTTCCGCGGCGCGCGCCTGAGGAGCAGGGCCGGATGCGCCCCCTTCCCCGGCCGCGACCGTTCCCGCCCAAGGCTCAGTCACCCCGCTCCACCTCCCCGGCGCCGGCTTCCACCCCCAGGGCCGCCGCCAGCGGCTGGAGCTTCAGGCGCGTCTCCTGCCACTCCCGCTCGGGATCGGATCCCGCCACCACGCCGCAGCCGGCGAACAGCCAGGCCTCCGTCCCTCGCACCAGCCCGGAGCGGATGGCGACGGCCATCTCCCCCTCGCCCCGGTGGTCGAACCAGCCCAGCGGCCCGGCGTACCAGCCCCGGCTGCCGCCCTCCCACCGGCGGATGAACGCCAGGGCCACCTCCCGCGGCCAGCCGCCCAGGGCCGGCGTCGGATGGAGCCGGCCCACCAGTTGGGGGATCGTGACGCCATCCACCTGGCCGGCGATGGGCGTGTAAAGGTGCTGGACGTTGGCCAGGGTGAGCACCCGGGGCTCGTCCGGCACCTCCAGCCGCCGGCACACCGGCGCCAGGGTCTCCCGCAGCATGCGGACGACCAGGGCGTGTTCTTCCCGTTCCTTGGGGCTCTCCAGCAGGGCCCGGGCCAGGGCCCGGTCGGCTTGGGGTGTATCGCCCCGCCCGGTGGAACCGGCCACGGCCGCCGTCTCCAGCCGGCCGCCCCGCAGCCGGACCAGCCGTTCCGGCGTGGCGCCCAGGAACACGGCCCGGTCCCTCGCGACGGCAAAGACGAAACACTCCGGATAGCGGGCCTTCAGCCCGCGCAGGGCCGTGCCCGGGTCGAAGGCCGCCCCGGCCACCAGGTGCAGCCGCCGGGCCAGGACGACCTTCTGCAGCTCGCCGGCGGCGATGGCCTCCAGGGCCGCCCGGACCATGGCCTCCCAGGCCTCCCGGCCGGGCGTGGCCTCGGCCCGCACCGGCCCCGGGGTCTGCCGCTCCGCCGTTCCCGGCGGCAGGCTCCCCTGCGGGGCGGCCGCCCCCGCGCCCGGAGAATCGCCGGACGCCGCCGGCCCCAGCGGTGACGGGCCGGGGCCGGCCGGGGTCCACCCCCCTTGCCGGCGCCTCACCGCGGCGGCCACGGCCAGCAAGGAGAGCCAGCGCCGGCCCCGCTCCCCGGCGGCCGTGGTGGCCGCAGGCGGCACCGTGAGCCGGATGCCGCCGGGGAAGGCCCAGGCCGGGCCCCCCTCTCCCGCCGCCTCGGAGCCCGCGCCGTCGGGCACCACCACCCGGTTGAAGGTCAGCCAGGTGGCGCCGCCGATCCGCGTCACCAGCAATTCCGGCAAAACGAAGCGGGCGGCCGGGAAGCCAGTCCAGAGGGGATCGACCGGGGCGCCGGGGTCGAAGCGGAACCCGCCGACCAGCACCGGTCCCGTGCCCCAGACGCCGTGGGGGGCGTCCACCAGGGCCCCCTCGCAGAGGGCCTGCCAGGCTTCGGCCAGCCCGGCGGCCGCGGCGCTCAGGACGGCGCCGGCGACCGGGGCGAACCCGGCCACCGGGTCGCGGCCGGCAAACAGGCCCGCGGCCGGGCCGCCGGCCGGGTGCCCGTCCAGCCCCGGGCCGTGGTCTGCCGCGGGTCCGTGGCTTCCACGGGCGGCCGCGGAGGCGGGGCCGGTTCCACCCCCGGGCGCTCCGGTCTCCAGGATGCCGGCGGCCCCCAGGGCCACCAGGTCCATCGCCTCCCCCGGTGCCGACCACAGGGCCCTTTCCCGGGTGAGGACGGCCGCGCCTTCAAAGAGGGCGATGGGATCCAGGTCCTCGGCGGCGACGGTGAAGCTGACCACCGACGGGCGGCGCCCGCGCCGGGCGTGGTCCCGGGCGCGGGCATGCAACCGGTCAAGATCGCGGCTGACGGGTCCCGCAAGGGACGCCAGCTGGGGTGCTTCCCTGGCCAATGGTGTCATCCCTCTG
>DATCLH010000308.1:0-1667 GCA_036564035.1 Thermaerobacter sp. | reverse complement strand
ACCAGCGTGGCCAACCGGCTGCTGCCCTTCACCGTGGCGGACCGGGCCGGCGGCTGGGGCGCGGTGCCGGGGGCCGGCCGCGGCCTCGCGGTGGCAACCCGCCAGTTCCTGGGTGGCCCCTTCTTCCCCGACGCCACGCCGGTCATGACGGTCACCCTGTCCGGAGAGGACATCCCGGCCACCGTCTACCTGCGGGGGGCGACCCGCGTCGCCTACGACGGCCGCTCGTGGGGCCCGCCGGTGGACGTGCCCTGGGCCAGCCGCCAGGGCCTCGGGGGATGGCTGGCCGCCGGCGGTCCCGGCGGCGAGGTCTGGTACCGGGTGAGCGGCTACGGCGACCCGGAGGCACCGCTGCCGTTCATGGAGGGGGCCCGCCCCCTGGAGCAGGTCATCAGCCCCCAGGTGCCCGTTCATCCCTACCTGTACGGCGCCTTCGAGGTGCGGGAGGTGGACGGCCGGCCGCCCCACCCCCAGCCGCCCCAGCCGGGGCTCGACTACGACCCCGGGCAGGAGAACCCCGTGCTGCGGACCGCCGACAGCAGCCTGATGGTCCTGCACCCCGTGGGCGACGAGTACACCGTGCAGTCGCTGGTGCCCCGGATCGATCCGGAGGCGGCCCGGCGGGCGGCCGCCGAGGCCGAGGCGCGCCACCCCGGCTGGCGGGACGAACCCGGCCTGCGGCCCTACCTGCAGCTGCCGCCCGAGCTGCCCCAGCGGGTGCGGGATCTGGCGGCCCGGTTGACCGCCGGGGAGGACAACGCCTACGACAAGGCCCGCGCCGTGGAGGATTACCTGCGCCGCTTCCGCTACGACCCCAACATGCCCTATATGCCGCGGGACCGGGACTTCGTCGACTTCTTCCTCTTCGACCTGCAGCGGGGCTACTGCGTCGCCTTCGCCTCCGCCGCCGTGGTCCTGTTGCGCAGCGCGGGCCTGCCCGCCCGCTGGGTCGAGGGCTTCGTCGTGCCGGCCGGCGGGCGACCGGGGACCTACCCGGTGACCTATGCCCAGGCCCACGCCTGGCCGGAGGTCCTGATCCCCGGCTACGGGTGGATCCCCCTGGAGCCGACCCCGGCGTACCCGGAGGGGCCCCTGCTCCCGGCCGTCGCCCGGCCGGCCGCCCCGCCGGAGGACGACAACCTGCTGGCTCGCCCGGCGCCTCCGGTGCCCACCCCCCGGCCCCGCCCCGGCGACGATGGGGGCGAGGCGGCCACCCGTCCCCACCCCGCCGGGGGCGGCGGGACAGCGGCGCCGGCCGGGGCCTCCCCGTGGACGGTTGGCCTGCTGGGCGTCCTGGTGCCGGGCGCCGGGCTGGGGGCCGCCTGGTTCTGGTACCGGCGCCGCCGGCGCCGGCGGTTGCCGCCGGATCCGGCCCAGGCAGCCCGGGTGGTCTTCATGCGGGTCGAACGGTGGCTGGACCGCCTGGGTTACGGGCGCCCGCCGGCCCTCACCGCCCGGGAGTACGCCCGCTGGCTGGAGCGGCGGCTGCCCGCCCTGGCCCCGGCGTGGGACGAACTGGCCGGCCTCTACGAGGTGGCCCGGTACGCCCCGCCGCCGGTGGCGCTGGCGCCGGAAGCGGTGCATGCCGCTGCCCGCTCCCTCCGGCGGGCGCTGGAGGCCCATTTCGGCTGGCGGTTTCGGTGGGTGCGGCTGACCCCCGACGGTGC
>DATCLH010000307.1:0-1974 GCA_036564035.1 Thermaerobacter sp. | reverse complement strand
CCCGGATGGCGGGGTGCGGGCCGGGACCCGACGTACGAAGGGAGGGGTGACCGTGGGCGAGCCCGTGCTGATCGATGGCGTGCGCACGGCCTTCGGCCGGCGCGACGGCGTCCACCGCGCGACCCGCCCCGACAAGCTGCTTTCCCTGGCGCTGCGGGGCCTGGTGGACCGGGCGGGCATCGATCCCGGCGCCGTCGACGACGTGATCACCGGCTGCGTCACCCAGGCCGGCGAGCAAGGGGCCAACATCGGCCGGCTGGGCGTGCTGCTGGCCGGCTTCCCCGTCCGGGTTCCGGCGGTCAGCCTGAACCGGATGTGCGGGTCGAGCCAGCAGGCGATCCACTTCGCCGCCCAGGCCGTGGCCGCCGGCGATGCCCGCTACGTGATCGCCGCCGGGGTGGAGAGCATGACCCGCGTGCCCATGTTCAGCGACATCCGCGGCGGGTTTGAGGTCTTGAACCCCGAGCTGCGCGACCGGTACGAGCTGATCCACCAGGGGGAGAGTGCCGAGCGCATCGCCGAGAGGTGGGGCATCTCCCGGCGGGAGGCCGACGAGTTCTCCGCCGAGAGCCACCGCCGGGCCAGCGCCGCCGCCCGGGAGGGGAGGAACCGGGAGATCGTCCCGGTGGAAGGGCTGGACGCCGGCGGGCAGCCCGTCACCGTCACCCGCGACGAGGGCATCCGCGACCAGGTGGACCTGGAGCGCATGGCGGCCCTGCCCACGGTGTTCCGGCCCCAGGGCAACGGGATCGTCACCGCCGGCAACAGCAGCCAGATCTCCGACGGCGCCTCGGCGGTGCTGGTGGCCGACCGGGAGGCGGCTCTGGCGGACGGCCTGCGGCCAAAGGCCCGGTTCCGCGCCCGGGTGGTGGTCGGCGACGATCCCACCATGCAACTGACGGCGGTGATCCCCGCCACCCGCCTGGCCCTGGAACGGGCCGGCTTGACGCTCCGGGACATCGACTGGATCGAGATCAACGAGGCCTTCGCCACTGTGGTGCTGGCCTGGGCCCGGGAACTGGAGCCCGACATGGACAAGGTCAACCCCTGGGGCGGCGCCATCGCCCACGGCCACCCCCTGGGCGCCACCGGCGCCGGGCTGATGGCGAAGATGCTGGCCGGTCTGGAGGCCACCGGTGGCCAGTTCGGCCTGCAGGTGATGTGCATCGGCCACGGCATGGCCACCTGCACCATCATCGAGCACCTGGCCTAGCAGCGCGGCAGGGGGCCGATCCCCTGCCCGCCTCGACCGGAGCAGATCCATCCAGCAGGCAGGTCAAAAGGAGGCGCACCCATGGAGGTCAAGGGCGCAACCTTTCTGGTCACCGGCGGCGGCTCCGGCCTGGGGGCCGCCACGGCGGAGCTCCTGGCGGAAGCCGGGGCCAACGTCGTCATCGCCGACGTCAACCCGGCCGCCGGGGAGGCGGTGGCCGGCCGCCTGGGCGGGCGGGGCCGGTTCGTCCCAACCGACGTCACCGACCCCGGCAGCGTGCAACAGGCGGTCCAGGCCGCGCTGGAGGGCTTCGGCGGACTTCACGGGGCCGTCAACTGCGCCGGGGTCGCCATCGCCGAGAAGGTCCTGGGCCGCGACGGCCCCCATGACCTGGACCGGTTCCGCCGGGTCATCGAGGTCAACCTGGTGGGAACCTTCAACGTGATCCGGCTGGCCGCGGCCGCGATGGCCCAGGCCGAGCCCAACGAGGAGGGCGAGCGCGGGGTCATCGTCAACACCGCGTCGGTGGCCGCCTTCGACGGGCAGATCGGCCAGCCCGCCTACTCCGCCTCCAAGGGCGGCGTGGCGGCCATGACCCTGCCCATCGCCCGGGAGCTGGCCCGGTACGGCATCCGGGTGGTCACCATCGCCCCGGGGATCTTCGACACGCCGATGATGGCGGGCCTGCCCGAGCCGGCCCGCAAGTCGCTGGAGCAGCAGGTGCCCTTCCCCTCCCGTCTGGGCCGGCCGCGGGAATACGC
>DATCLH010000306.1:0-14848 GCA_036564035.1 Thermaerobacter sp. | reverse complement strand
CGGCAACCCGGGGGTCCGGGTCTACCTCAAGCGGGAGGACCTGAACCACACCGGGGCCCACAAGATCAACAACGCCCTGGGCCAGGCCCTGCTGGCGCGGCGCATGGGCAAGCGGCGGGTGATCGCCGAGACCGGGGCGGGGCAGCACGGCGTGGCCACGGCCACGGCGGCCGCGGTGTTGGGCCTGGAGTGCGAGGTCTTCATGGGCGCCGAGGACATGCGCCGCCAGCAGCTCAACGTCTTCCGCATGGAGCTTTTGGGCGCCCGGGTGCGGCCGGTGGCCTCGGGGACCGCCACCTTGAAGGACGCCACCAACGAGGCGATCCGCCACTGGGTCACCCACGTGCGGGACACCCACTACATCATCGGGTCCGTGGTGGGACCCCACCCCTATCCCCGCATGGTCCGCGACTTCCAGTCGGTGATCGGCCGGGAGGCCCGGGCCCAGGTCCTGGAGAAGGAGGGGCGGCTGCCCGACGTGCTGGTGGCCTGCGTGGGGGGCGGCAGCAATGCCATGGGCCTGTTCCACCCCTTCGTGACGGACCCGGGGGTGGCCATGATCGGCGTGGAGGCCGCGGGCGAGGGGCTCGCCACCGGGCGCCATGCCGCCTCCTTGACCGCCGGGCGGCCGGGGATCCTGCACGGTGCCCTGAGCTACCTGCTGCAGGACGAGGACGGCCAGGTGCAGCCGGCCCACTCGGTCTCGGCCGGTCTCGACTACCCCGGGGTGGGGCCCGAGCACGCCTACCTCAAGGCGACCGGCCGGGCCCGGTACGAGGCGGTGACGGACCAGGAGGCGCTGGAGGCCTTCGAGCTCTTGTGCCGGACCGAGGGGATCGTCCCGGCCCTGGAGAGCGCCCACGCCATCGCCTACCTGCGGCGGCTTCTGCCCGAGCTGCCGGCGGGCCGCGTGGTGGTGGTGTGCCTCTCGGGGCGGGGCGACAAGGACGTGGCCGAGGTGGCCCGGCTCCGCGGGGGCCTGGCGGGGAAGGAGGGCGGCCGATGACGGTGCCGGAGCCCTCCAACCGCCTGGACGGCGCCCTGGCCCGGGCCCGGGCCGGCGGCCGGGCCGCCCTGATCGTGTACGTCACCGCGGGGCATCCGGACCTGGAGGCCACCCGCCGCCTGGTCCCCGCCCTCTTCGCGGCCGGGGCCGACGTGGTCGAGCTGGGGATGCCCTTCTCGGACCCGCTGGCCGACGGGCCGACCATCCAGCGGTCGACCCAGCACGCCCTGGCGCGGGGGGTGCGGCTGGCGGACGTGCTGGACCTGGTGCGGGATCTGCGGGCCGGGGGCGTGGACGGGGCGCTGGTGCTGCTGACCTACGCCAACCCCCTGCTGGCCCGTGGCTTGCTGGACGAACCGGCCCCCCTGGCCGCCGCCGGCCTGGACGGGGTGATCGTCCCCGACCTGCCGCTGGTGGAGCGGGGAGCGGTGGAGGGGGCCTTCCGGGCCGCCGGCCTGCACCTGATCCCCATGGTGGCGCCCACCAGCTCGCCCGAGCACGTGCGCCAGGCCACCGCCGGCTGGGGCGGGTTCGTCTACTGCGTGTCGGTGACGGGGGTGACGGGGGCGAGGCAGAACCTGCCCGAGGAGCTGCCCGCGTGGCTGGACCGGGTCCGGGCGGCGGGCCCGCGGCCGGTGGCCATCGGCTTCGGCGTCTCGGGGCCGGAGCAGGCCCGGGCCCTGGCGGCCCATGCCGACGGCATCATCGTGGGCTCGGCCCTGGTGGAGCGCATCGAAGGGGCGGCCCAGGCGGGTTCGCCCGACGGGGGGGCGGCCCCGGCCGGTTCGTCCGCCGGCGACGCGGCGCGGGTTGGTGCCGTGGTGGAGGCGGCCACCGCCTTCGTCACGGCCCTGCGCCAGGCGCTGGCGCCCTAGCCCTGGCTCCCACCCTCGGGTTCGATGATCGCCGTCTCCCAGGCTTCCGGATCCTCGATCAGCGACTGGGCCACGCGGTGCAGGACGTGGCCCAGTTCCGTCCAGCGGTCGGCGGCGTTCTTGCCCAGGGGAAAGACCGACGCGTTGCCCTCGCGGTCCCAGCTCACCAGCACCGATGCCGTCTCCCCCGAGGGAAGGGACGGGAGGGCGTATCCCGCGCTGCGCAGCAAGGAGAGGACGATGCCGAACCACAGGGTTGCGCTGACGGGCCGCAGGGTCCCCTGGGTCGGAGTGCGGGATGCGCCGGGGATGTAGCCGTAGTGCCAGGTCGTGCTGCCCGGGTCGAACATCAGCACGTGCACGGGACGAACCCTCCCCGGCGCCCGCCGCCCTCCACCGGCCCGCCGCCGGATCCCACCGGCCACCGCGACGGAGCCCGGCCGGAGGCGCGGGCGGGCGCCGGTTCCAAGGTGCCCGCCGGATGGCAGAAGTATGCACGGGCCGCGGGGGCGGCTAGGCGCCGGGGGCCTCCTCCAGCCGGCGGAGCCAGGCGTCGGCTTCCTCCACCGTGAGCTCGCCGCGGGCCAGGGCTTCCAGCACGTCCCGGGCGTGGCGGTAGGGGGACGGGGAGGAACCGGGCTGCGCCCCCGGCCCGACCGCCGGCAGGGCCGGCCCGGGCGATCCCTCCGGCACCGCCGGGGTAAAGGCGGCCGCTCCCTCCGGCGCGGGCTGCACGGACGCAGGCGGTCCTTCCGGTGCCGCCGGAGGGGGCGGGGGCGCATCCGGTGTGGAGGGCGCCGCCGGCCCGGATGGCGGCACCGCCGCCGGCGCCGCCGGCGGGGAGGGGGGCGCCGCCGGTTCGGCGGCACGTCCCCACGGCTGGGGCCCGTAACCCACCACCCGGATGTTGCCCGCCCCGGTGGTGATGTCCACCACGCCGTCGCCGGGGCCCAGGACGTCGACCACCCGCTGGCCGATGCCGCCCCGCCGGCCGACGTGGATCCCCCCGGCCAGGTCGATGGACCCGGCGCCCGTCTGCAGTTCCATCCGCCCGCCCCGGACCCCGGCCAGGTCGAGGACCACGCTGCCGAAGCCGGACCGGGCCCGGACCACGGCGTTCCCGCGGTGCCGGGGCCGCAGGTCGATGGACCCGGCCCCGGTGGTCACCTCCGCCTCGATGCCGACCTCCGCCTCGAAGAACACGTCGCCCGCGCCCGAGCGGATGCGGGCGCGGTCGAGCCGCCCGTCCCGAATGGTCACCTCACCGGCGCCCGTCTGTACGTCCAGCTCGCCCCGGTGGCCGGTCAGGGTGACGTCGCCGGCGCCGCTGCGGATCCGCCAGCGCCCGCGCCCGTCGGCCGCCACCAGGTCCCCCGCCCGCACGTGGACGTCGGCCTCCAGCGCAAGGCGCAGGAGCTCCACGTCCCCCGTGGTGCGGAGGGTCAGGGCCGTGACGGTGGGGGGCAGGGTGAGGACCATCTCCTCCACCGGCCCCAGCCATGCCAGGGCGGCCCCCGCCCATCCCCGGTCCCGGGGGCGGGGGCTGTGCAGGTGGAGGGTGTCCCCCTCCTGGCGGGCCTCCACCTCCGGCGGAGCCTCCCAGGCCAGCCGGTCGCCCGGACGAACCCGCACCGCCAGCCTGCCGCCCCGCACCTCCACCCGCCGAATCCCTTCGGCCGGCCAGGTCCGGCTCGTCATCGCCGCCATGTCACCGTTCCTCCTCGCCGCGGGCGGACGGGCCCGCTTCGTCCTTCAGACCGGTTCGTCCGGATCCGTTCCCGTGGCCGGGATCGGCCGCTCCATCGCCGGCCCCATGGCCGCCGGCGAGGCCTGCTCCCCGGCGCGGTTCCAGAAGGGCCAGGGCCTCGTCGACGGCCAGCTCGCCCCGCCGCACCTGCTCCAGGATGGCCAGGCGCCGCCGTGACGGGGGCCCGCCCCTCAGGGCCGGCCGCCCGCCCGCGGGCGGCCCGTCGCCGCCATCCCCGGCAGGCCCGGCCGGTTCCGCGACCGGCCCCTCGCCTCCCCCGGCGGGGGCGGCCGGGGTGCCGGTGGCCGCGGCCGCTGGCCCGCCCAGGGCCTCGATGATCTCGTCCAGCTTCTTCCGCACGGTGGGATAGGAGACGCCCAGCAACCGCTCCATCTCCCGCAGGTTCCCCGCCGCCCGCAGGAAGAGCAGGGCAAACCGGCGCTGCTCGGGGTCCAGCCGGTCGAAGGGGCTGAGGGCGAAACGGCCGCGCACCTGGGTGGCGCAGGCTGGGCAGCTCACCTCCCGCACCTCCACGGCCGAACCGCAGGTGGGACAGCGGGCGGGGACCTCGTACACCGGTTGACTCACGGGTTCACCTCCCGGCCCGGTGGGGCGGGGGCGGGGGACGGGGCAGGCCCTCCGCCGGCCGGAAGGCCGTCTCCGCCGGTGCCCGGTCCGGTCCCCGGGGCAGCCACCGCCGCCGGCGCCGGCAGGCGGTCGAGGAACGACCGCAGGCTCGGCGCCCGCCACCACGCGACCACCAGGCTCGTGACGACCAGCAGGCTGGAGATGGCGAAGACCCAGGCCACGGGCATCCGGTCGGCCAGGATGCCGCCGGTCATCTGCCCCAGGGGCTGGAGGATCATCGCCACGGTGAACAGCAGCCCGAAGACCCGGCCCCTTAGCCCGGGCTCGACGCTTTCCTGCAGCAGGGTGGACACCGCCACGTTCACCAGGGCGTTCAGCAGGCCGAAGGTCCAGGCCACCGCCAGGCTGAGCAGGAGCCAGCGGCTGGAGCCCAGGGCCGCTCCCAGGAGCGCCTGGACCGACAGCATCCGGAACCAGGCCGTCGCCCGGCGGGGGATGCGGCCCGAGCCGGCCCAGAGGCCGCCGGCGATGGCCCCCAGCGCAAAGGCCGCCTGGACCCAGCCCAGGGTTTGGGGGCCGCCCTGCAACACCTCTTCGACCACCACCGGGATCAGCACGAAGGCCATGCTGAAGGCCAGGTTGAGGGCCGAGACCAGGAGGAAGAAGGGCCCCAGGTCCGGGCGGCCCACGACCGCCGCCATCCCCTGGCGGAACTGGACGGCAAAGCCCGCCCGGGGCCCGGCCGCCGGTTTTGGCGCCTCTCCTGCCGCCTGTGCTGCCGTCTCTGCTGCCGTCCCGGCCGGAGCGGTGCCCGGGCCCCCGGACTCCGCCCGGATCCCGGCCCGCGGGGTCCGGCCCGCTGCGCCGGCGGGCGAACCGGGGGCCGCCCAGCCCAGGGCCCCGGCGGCCACCAGGGCCAGGGCCGAGACGGCGTAGCTGACGGCATCGGTGAGGGCTGCCCAGCCGGGGTGCCGCGTGGCCAGCAAGCCGCCCACGGCCGGCCCGACGATCCGCCCCACGCTCTCCCCGGTGGCGACGAGCCCGTTGGCCGCCGCCAGCTGGTGGGCCGGCACCAGCTCCGGCCAGATGGCGCTGTTGAGGGGCATGAAGAGGGCCAGCCCGGCGGCGTCCAGGGCCAGGAGCGCCATGACCGCGGGCAGGGTGGCGTGGCCGCCCAGCAGCAAGGCCGCCAGGGCGGCCATGACGATGCCACGGCCCAGCTCCAGCAGCAGGAAGAACCGGCCCCGGTGGACCCGGTCGACCAGGACCCCCGCGGGCAGGCCAACCAGGGCCATCACCAGGGTGACCGCGGCGTTGGTGGTGGCCATCCACTGGGCGGAGCCCGTGGCCTGCAGCACCCACCACTGGACGGCCACCATGCTGGCCATGCCGCCCGCCACCGAGACGATGCGGGCCAGCCAGAGGACGACGAAAGGGCGATGCCGCCAGAGGGAGCGGGCGACGGGAGCACCCGGGGCCCGTCGAGCCGGAGGAACCCGGCCGGAATCGCCGGAGCGGGCAGGGGACACGCGGAGCCGCCTCCTTGGCCTGCACCCCGCCGTCGCCGGGACCGGCGGGATGGATCCGGGCCGGCCCGGTGGGGCGGAGGCGGGCAAACCTTGCACGATCAGGATGGCACGGCCAGTTCAAAGATGTCAACTATCAACTTAAAGAATTGGATTTGACCCGACGCGATGGTTCGGTTCCCCGGACCGGGGTGCGCCGGACCTCCGGGCCGGCCCGGCCGCCCGGATGGCCCTGGGTCCCGCGGGCCGTCGTCTGTGGGCAGCGAGCGGCGAGCGGCGAGCGGCCGGCGGCGGGCCGGCAGGACTCCTCCTGCCGAGCATGGAAATTCAAGCCAACCGGATCCAACCGGAGGTGGATGTGGTGCGCGTGGTCATCAGCGGCGGCACGGGGCTCATCGGATCAGCCCTGGCGGCGCGGCTCCGCAGCCTGGGGCACGAGGTGGTGGTGCTGACCCGCTCGGCCCCAACAGCGGGCGGCCGGGACGGCGGGGCGGCGGACGCGGCGCTACGGGGCGGCGGGGCGGGGGACGCGCCGGCGCGGGCCAGCGGGCCAGGGGATGCGCCGGCGGAGGACCGCGGGGACGGGGCCGCGGGCGATCCGGCCAGCAGAGCGGGCGGCGGCGCGGCCGCCTTGCGGCTGCAGCGTTGGACCGCCGCCCCGGTGGAGCCGGGCGCCGGCCCACCCGGCTGGTGGCAGGCCCTGGACGGCGCGGGGGCCGTGGTGAACCTGGCGGGGGAGTCCATCGCCGCCGGCCGCTGGACGCCGCGGCAGAAGGAGCGGATCCTCCAGAGCCGCATCCAGGCGACCCGGGCGCTGGTCCAGGGCATCGCGGCCGTGGCCAACAAGCCGGCCGTGCTGGTCAGCGGCTCGGCCGTGGGCTATTACGGCCCCCGGGGCGATGAGGAGCTGGACGAAGGGGCCCCGCCCGGCGACGACTTCCTGGCCCGGGTCTGCGTGGCCTGGGAGGGCGAGGCCCGGCGGGCGGCGGAGGAGGGGGTGCGGGTCGCCCTGGTGCGGACGGGCCTGGTCCTGGCCGCCCGCGGCGGTGCGCTGCCCCGGCTGGTTCTTCCCTTCCGGCTGGGCGCCGGCGGTCCCCTGGGCAGCGGCCGCCAGTGGATGCCCTGGATCCACCTGGACGACCTGGTCGAACTCTTCGTCTTCCTGATCCAGGGGGAGGGGCTGGAGGGGCCCTTCAACGGCACCGCACCTCAACCGGTGACGAACCGGCAATTCGCCCGCACCCTGGGGCGGGTCCTGGGCCGGCCGTCCTGGCTGCCGGCGCCCGCTGCGGCCCTGCGCCTGGCTCTGGGCGAGATGGCCGACGCCTTGCTGCTCAGCGGGCAGCGGGCGGTGCCGCGGCGGGCCCTGGAGGCGGGATTCCGGTTCCGCTTCCCGGAGCTGGAGCCGGCCCTGCGGGACCTGCTGGCGCGGGCCCCGGCGTGAGCCGGCCCGGCCCGAGCCGGCTTGCTCACCAGACCTCGAGGATGAAGCACTTCAGATAGTCGCTCTCGCCGGCCCCCAGCAGCACCGGGTGGTCGGGGGCCGCACCCCGCCGTTCCAGGATGCGGACCCGGCGCCCCGTGTCGCGGGCGGCGTCCAGCAGCATGGCCTCGAAGAGGTCCCGGGTCATGTGGTAGGAGCAGGAGCAGGTGACCAGGATCCCGCCGGGCGGCAGCATCTTCATCGCCCGCAGGTTGATCTCCTTGTAGCCGCGGTAGGCGCCCTCGAGGGCCTGGCGGTTCTTGGCGAAGGCCGGCGGGTCGAGGACGATCACGTCATACCGCTCGCCCTCCGCCGCCTGCTGGCGCAGGAAGTCGAAGGCGTTGGCCTGGTGGAAGGTCACCGGCACCCCGGCCTTCCCCAGCGCCTGCCCCACCCGCTCCACGTTCGCCCGGGCCATGGCCAGGGCGTCGTCCTGGATGTCGACGGCCACCACCTGGCGGGCCCCATAGGCCAGGGCGTGGCAGGTGAAGGCGCCGGTGTGGCAGAAGGCGTCCAGCACCCGGGCTCCCGCCACGTAGCGCCGCAGGGCGGCCCGGTTGTCCCGCTGGTCCAGGAAGTACCCGGTCTTCTGGCCCCGCGCCACGTCGACCAGGAGGGGCAGGCCGTTCTCCCGGATCGTCACCCGCGGGTCGAACTCGCCCCGCAGGACCCCGGTCCGCTGGGGCAGCCCCTCCAGCTCCCGTACGGGCACGTCGTTGCGCTCGTAGATCCCCGCCGGTTGGACCAGTTCCTCCAGCAGCTCCACGATCAACGGCCGCCAGCGGTCGATCCCCAGGGCCAGGGTCTGCACGACCAGGACGCCGGCGAAGCGGTCGACGATCAGGGCGGGCAGCAGGTCTGCCTCGGCGAAGACCAGCCGGAAGCTGTCGGTGTCGGGGTGGGCTGCCGCCAGCCGCCGCCGCAGGGCCAGCGCCCGCTCCAGGCGGCGCCGGAAGAAGGCCCGGTCGATGGCCTCGCCGGGGTCGGTGGTCAGGAGCCGGACGAAGATCATCGAACGGGGGTTGATGTAACCCTTGCCGACGAACCGGCCCCGGGCGTCGACCACCTGGACGATATCGCCCGGATCGTAGGCGTCGTCGGAGACGGTGTAGACGTCGGTGCGGTAGACCCAGAGCCGCCCCTGGCGCAAGGCGGCGTCCCGCCCGGGCTTGAGCTGGACCCGGGTCGGCCGCTCCCGGGGCAGGGCGGCGGGGTCCGTCGCGGCGGTGGAGTGGAACGAAGGCGTCAAAGGGACGACCTCCAGCGACAAGATGGGCGCCACCCGGCCTGGGCGGCCGGTGGACACCCTCACCGGCCCCGGTTCATGCCGGGCGGGCGCGCCCGCGAGCCGGCGGGCGGACCTCCCCTTCCGGCGGGCGCCGGACCAGGACGTAGCTGCCCTGGGCCGTGGCCACGTGGCGCCCGTCCGCATCGCGGACGTCGGCCTGGGCGAAGGCGATGCGCCCGCCGAGCCGCAGCACCCGCCCCTCGGCCACCAGGGTGCCGGCGGCGGGCTCGAGGAAGCGGATGGAGAGCTCGATGGTCCCGCCGATGCGATCGCCGGCGGGCAGCCGGGAGAGGATGGCGTTGCTCATGGCGCCATCCACCAGGGTGGCCAGCGCCCCGCCGTGGACATACCCGAAGCGGTTGCCGATTTCGGGGCGGGCGGGGAGCTCCAGCAGCGCCCGCCCGCCGCCGGTCTGAAGCACCCGGATGCCCACGTGGCGCCGGAAGGGGATGGCATCGTCGGGGTGGCCCGGGCCGCCGCCGGCGGCGCCGGCTCCGGCCGGCGCGCCCGCCGGGGCCGGGGCGCCTGGGGCGCCCGTCCCCGCGCCCGGGGCACCCATCCCCGTGGCCGGGGCGCCGGAGGCCGGTTCGTCCGTAGCCGAGTCCTGGATGCCGGCATGGGCGGCCGGGCCGGCCGAACCGGACGAACCGGCCGCGGCCGGCGGCCGCTGCCGCCCGCCGCCGGGGGCCGGCTTCCCGTCGCCGTTCGGACCGGGGCCCGGCCCACCGGCGGCCGGTGGCGCGGGGGAGACCCGGTCCGGTTCTGGCGTCCCCACATCCTGGCGCCTCATGGGGCCGCCGGTGCCTCCCCGGCTTCCCGCCAGCGGGCGGTGTGGCGGTCGATGGCCTCGGCCAGCTCGAAGTCCAGGGCGGTGAGTCCCCCGGCGCTGTGGGTCGTCAAGGTCAGGGTGACCTGGCGGTAACGGATGTCCACGTCCGGGTGGTGGTTCATCGCCTCGGCGAGACCGGCCACCGCGTTGACGAAGAACACCGCGTCCCGGAAGGTGGCCAGGCGATAGGTCCGCCGGATCGCCTCGCCCTGGCGCTCCCAGCCCGTGAGGGCCGCCAGGCGCTGCTGAATGGCCGGTTCGTCCAGACGCTGGGTCATGTCCGTGCCTCCCGGAAGCCGGCAAGGCGGTGCGATGGTCACCGCCGCTTCCCATGGTACAACATGGCGGCCGGGCATGGGGCGCTGCCCCGCCCTGCGCCCGGGGCCCCGGGGTTTCAGTCGCCTCCCAGGGCGGCGGCGGGCGCGGCGGCCGGGGACTGGGGGGCGGGGGTGCCGGCGATCAGGGCGGCCAGCTCCGCCGAGCGGGCGGCCGCCCGGCTCACGGCCCGGCGGACGGCCGCCGGCACGGCCATCTCCTCCAGCACCGCCAGGGCGGCTGCCGTGGTGCCGTTGGGCGAGGTCACCTGCCGGCGCAACTCCTCCGGCGGCAAGCCCGTCTCCCGTAGCATGCTGCCCGCGCCCACCACCGTCCAAACGGCCAGCTCCCGGGCCACCTCGGCCGGCAAGCCCAGGTCCTGGGCGGCCGCCAGCATGGCCTCGACCAGCAGGTAGATGTAGGCCGGGCCGCTGCCGCTCAGGGCGGTCACGGCGTCGAAGGCCTCCTCGCCCACCTCCACCGTGGCCCCCACCCGCTGGAAGAGGTCGCGCACCCGGTCGAAGGCCCGGCGGCTGCAGGCAGGGCCGGCGCACAGGGCCGTCACCGACTGGCGGAGGCGGCTGGCGGTGTTGGGCATCGCCCGCACCAGGTCGGGGTGGCCCGGCAACCTTTGCGCCAGGTCCTGGAGCCGGATGCCTGCCGCCACCGAGACGACGGCGGCTCCCGCCTCCAGGTGGGGGGCCACCTGCTCCAGGGCGGTGGCCATGTCGGCGGGCTTGACGGCCATCACCACCACTTGCGCGCCGGCCAGCACGGCGGCCTTGTCCCGGTGGGTCCGGATCCCGTAGCGGCCGGCCAGTTCCGCCAGCCGCTGGTCGTTGCGCCGGTTCGTCACCGCCAGCGATTGGGGGTCCAGGCCGGCGGCAATCCAGCCGGCGATCAGGCATTCGGCCATCTTGCCGGCGCCGATCAGGGCCACCGGGGTGTCGCGTCCGGTCACGGGCGACCACCTCCTCGTCAGGTTGAACGGGCTGCCAAAAAGAAAACCCCCGCCCTGCAAGGGCGGGGGCACCGCGGTACCACCTTGCTTCACCGGACCGGCCCGCCCTGGCGGGCGGCAGAGCCGGTTCGGCCTCGGGGGTGGAGGATCCATCCACCCCTTGACCCGCGTAACGGGCGGGCGCCGTTGCGGTTCGGGTCCTCCGGGCGGCCATGGTCGGGGCGCCGCCATGGCACGCGCCGGGCCGGCCGGGACCGTTGCCGCACGGCTCGGGGGCGGGTCGGGGCGCGGGGCCGGGCCGGCCCTTCCAGCCGCCGGGGCCGGCTCTCTGTCCCAGCCGGGATCGCACCCCTTGATCCCGTCATCGCCGCATCGGGTGTGAGCTTTCACATATTTATACACGCCGGCCGCGTCCGATTCAAGGGATGCCGGGCCGACCCCTTTCAACATCCAGGGGCAGGGTTTGACCGGTTTCTGGCGAAACCAACAACCTGTTGCCGATTCCCGGCGCAAACGGGCTGCCGGCCCCGGCCGGCCCGTCCGTTTCCTCACCTCATCACACCGTACCATTCTCCTGGGGGTGGTCTTTTTGTCGTTACGGCGTCTTCGGCTGGCCGCGGCCGCCCTGCTGGTCACGGTCGCCCTGGTCGCGTCGGCCTGTTCCAGCGGGGGGTCCCAGCCGGCGGGTTCGTCCGGCGGTGGAGGCGGCGACAGCGCCGGCGCCGGCGGGCAGGGCGGCCAGAGCCGGCTACAGGTGGTGCTGGAACGCGGCAAGCTGATCTGCGGCATCAACGGGCAGCTGCCGGGCTTCAGCTACCTCGATCCCAACGGGCAGATGACCGGCTTCGACGCCGACTTCTGCCGCGCCATCGCGGCGGCCCTGTTCGACGACCCCAACGCCGTGGAGTTCCGCCCGTTGAGCGCCCAGGAGCGGTTCACGGCCGTCCAGTCCGGGGAGGTCGACGTGCTGATCCGCAACACCACCTGGACCCTGGGGCGCGACACGGTCAACGGCATGGAGTTCTTGCCGACCACCTTCTACGACGGCGGCGGCGTCATGGTCCGCAAGGACCGCAACGTCCAGAGCCTGAAGGACCTGGACGGCGCCACCATCTGCGTCCTCAGCGGCACGACCAACGAGATGGTCCTGACCGACCGCATGCGGGCGCTGGGCGCCAGCTTCACGCCGAAGACCTTCGAGGACGCCGACCAGCTCTACGCCACCTATGAGTCCGGCGGCTGCGACGCCGTGACCAGCGACAAGTCCCAGCTGGCGGGCCGGCGTGCGGTCCTCTCCGACCCCGACAACCACGTGATCCTGGAGGAGATGCTGTCCAAGGAGCCCCTGGGGCCGGCGGTCAAGAACAACGACTCCACCTGGTTCGACGTGGTGAAGTGGATCATCTTCGCCACCATCCAGGCCGAGGAGTTCGGCATCACCTCCCAGAACGTCGACCAGTTCCTCAACAGCGACAACCCCGACATCCGGCGCTTCCTGGGCGTCGAGGGCGAGCTGGGCAAGGGCCTGGGCATCAGCAACGACTTCGCCTACCGGGTGATCAAGCACGTGGGCAACTACGGCGAGATCTACGACCGGAACCTGGGGCCCAACACGCCCTTCAAGCTGGAGCGGGGCCTGAACGAGCTCTGGACCAACGGCGGGCTGCTCTACTCGCCGCCCTTCCGTTGATCGGCGGGCGCGCCAGCGACGGGCGCGGGACGAACCGGCCCCCAGGGGCCGGCACTCCTGGGGCCTGCGGCGGGGACCGGCGGGGCCGCCGGTGCTCCGCCGCGGGCCTTCCAGGGATGTTGAAGGAGGGGGGTCTATGACGGCACGGCCCACCCGACCGGTGCGGGCCGGGGTGGGCGACATCCGCCTGCGGCGGCTGCTTCTCCAGCTGGCCGTGGTGGTCGTCGCCGTGGCGGTGGGAGTCTACCTGTTCGGCAACGTGCAGCGGAACCTGCAGCAACTGGGCATCACGCCGGGCTTTGACTTTCTGCGCCATCCCGCCTCTTTCGCCATCGGGGAGACCTCGATCCCGTACAAGGCGACGGACCCGTACGGCCGCGCCTTCCTGGCCGGCCTGGTCAACACCCTGCGGGTCGCGGTGCTCGGGGTGATCCTGGCCACCGTCCTGGGGGTGGTGGCGGGCCTGGCCCGGCTCTCGGCCAATGGGCTGGTGCGGCTGCTGGCGTCGCTGTACGTCGAGGTGGTCCGCAACACGCCGCTGCTGCTCCAGCTCTTCTTCTGGTACGGCGCCATCGTCTACACGATGCCGCCGGCCAGCCGGGCCCTGGCCCTGCCGGGGTCCGTGTTCCTGATGAACCGGGGGCTGGTGATGCCGGCACCCCGGCCGGGGCCCGGGTTTCCGCTGGCGGCGGCCCTGGTTGGGCTGGCCCTGGTCGCGGCACTGGTGGCGTACCGGGTGCTGCTGCGGCGCCGGCTGGAGGAAGGCCGGGAGACGCGGCCGGGCCTGGTGGCCCTGGGCCTCGTCGTGGTGGGCGCCGCCCTGGCCGCCGCCGTCGCGCCGGGCCCGGTCCTGGTCCTGGACCGGCCCCAGCTGGCCCGGTTCAACTTCCAGGGAGGCCTTACCCTGTCGGCCGAGTTCACCGCCCTGCTGCTGGCCCTGGTCATCTACACCGGCGCCTTCATCGCCGAGGTGGTGCGGGGCGGCGTGCTGGCGGTGCCCCGGGGCCAGTGGGAGGCCGCCCGGGCCCTGGGGTTGTCCCCCGTCCTGGTCCAGCGGCTGGTGATCTTCCCCCAGGCGCTGCGGATCATCATCCCGCCGCTGACCAGCCAGTACCTCAACCTGATCAAGAACTCCAGCCTGGCCATGGCGGTGGCCTTCCCCGACCTGCTCAACGTCAGCAGCACCATCGTCAACCAGACGGGCCGCACCCTGGAGGTGCTGCTGCTGGTCGGGGGCACCTACCTGGCCTTCAGCCTGATCACGTCGCTGCTGATGAACCTCTACAACCGGTCCTTGCGGCGGGGGGTGGCGTGAATGGACGAACCGGTCACCGGCCCTGCGCTGCCCGGCCCCCAGCGGCCGTGGAGCGGTGGCGGGACCGGGGGGACCGAGCCGGCGCCGGGACGGCCGGCGCCCGGCTCCTGGACGGATGCCCCGGTGCCCGCCCTTCCGCCCCAGGCCCCCTGGCCCCAGCGGCTGGCGGCGTGGCTGCGCCAGAACCTCCTCGCCACCTGGTACCACGGCTTGCTGACGCTGCTGGCCCTGGCCGTGCTGGTCCTGGCGGGGCGGGCCCTGGCGGAGTGGGCCTTCGGCCGGGCCCAGTGGGCCGTGGTCACCGACAACCTGCTGCTCTTGCTGGTGGGGGCCTATCCCCGGGATCAACTGTGGCGGGTGGTGGCCGCCGTGGCCTTGCTGGCCGTGCTGGTCCTGGCCAGCGGCCTGGCCTGGGTGGGGCCGGCCCGCTGGCGCCGGGCCCAGATGCCGGTGGTGGCGGCCTGGGTGGTCCTGGTGCCCGCGGCCATGGTCCTGGTCCTCTCGGTGCCGCGCCAGGGCGGCACCGGCACCGGATACGGCCTGGTGCTGACCCTGGTCCTGGCGGTGGCGGGGATCACCCTGTCCTTCCCCCTGGGCGTGGCCCTGGCCCTGGGCCGGGTCAGCTCGCTGCCCGTCGTCCGGGCCCTGTCCATCGCCTACATCGAGCTGGTGCGGGGCACGCCGCTGATGGTCGTGCTGTTCTTCTCCATGACCGCCCTGCCCCTGTTCCTGCCGCCGGCGGTGCGGCCCGACCTGGTCACCCGGGCTGCCGCGGGCCTGGTCCTGTTCACCGCCGCCTACGTGGCGGAGGCCGTGCGGGGCGGGCTGCAGGGCGTGCCGCGGGGCCAGTGGGAGGCGGCCCAGGCCCTGGGCCTGACGGGCAGCCAGGCGGTGTTCCTGATCATCCTGCCCCAGGCCCTGCGGGCCGTGATCCCCGCCCTGGTGGGCCAGTTCATCAGCCTGTTCAAGGACACGTCCCTGGTGGCCGTCTGGGGCCTCTTGGAGTTCGTCGGCGTGGCCCAGAGCGTTCTGTCGAACCCGGCCTACCTGGGGCGGCACGTGGAGATCTACGCCTTCGTGGCGGCGGTGTACTGGGTCTTCTGTTACGGCATGTCCCTGGCCAGCCGGCGCCTGGAGCGCCGCCTCGGCGTCGGCGAGCGCTGAGGGAACCGATCCCCGGTGCCCGGCGGGGAAGCACCCTGGGCGCGGGGAGGGGAGCCGGCAG
>DATCLH010000305.1:0-8576 GCA_036564035.1 Thermaerobacter sp. | reverse complement strand
GGTGTTGCCCCTGCTCCGCCAGCGGCGGGTGACCGACCGGCGGCTGCAGGTGATCCGGCAGCTGGAGCGGGAGCGGGGCTCGCGGGTGATCACCCTGATCCACCGCCAGGAGTCCCTGAGCTTCCTCGGCATCCCCCTCACCCGGTACATCACCGTGGACGACTCCGAGCAGGTGCTGCGCGCCATCCGCTACACGCCGCCCAACATGCCCATCGACCTGATCATCCACACGCCGGGCGGCCTGGTGCTGGCGGCCGAGCAGATCGCCGAGGCCATCCGGCGGCACCGGGGCCGGGTCACGGTGATGGTGCCCCACTACGCCATGAGCGGGGGCACCTTGATCGCCCTGGCGGCCGACGCCATCTGGATGGACGAGAACGCCGTGCTGGGGCCCGTCGACCCCCAGCTGGGTGGCTACCCGGCGGCCAGCATCCTGGCCGCGATCCGGCAAAAGGGCCCCGACAAGGTGGACGACAAGACCCTGATGCTGGGCGACCTGGCGGAGAAGGCCATCGCCCAGGTGCGCCAGACGGTCCAGCGGCTGCTGGAGGACCGCCTCCCGCCCGACGACGCCCGGCGCATCGCGGAGGCGCTGACCGAGGGCCGCTGGACCCACGATTTCCCCATCGGCTGCGACGAGCTCCGGGCCCTGGGGCTGGAGGTGCGCTGCGAGCTGCCGGAGCTGGTGTACCGGCTGATGGAGCTCTACCCCCAGCCCGACGGCCGGCGCCCCTCGGTGCAGTTCATCCCGGTGCCCTATGCCGAGCGGCAGACCCGCTGACGGGTGGCGCGGCGAGCAGCCGGCTACCGGCCACCGGGCACCGGGTCAGGGCGGGCGGCCAGGCGCGGCAAGGCCCGATGACCGATGACTAATCCCAGCAAGGGAGGCGATGACGTGGCCACGGAAGGACCGCAGCATCCCGGCGGTGGGGTAGGGAACCGTCCCCCCCAAGGCGCGGGGGAGGGCCCTGCTTCAGGGCGGAGCGGGGACCGGCCGGCCGTGTCCTTCGACCGCGGGAACCCACCGGCCGGCGCAGGCGGCGGCGAGCGGGAAGCCCCGGCGGGCCGGCCGCCGGTATCCTTCGACGCCGGCGAGCCGGGGGGTGGAACCGGCCGCGGCCGCCCGGCCGTAAGCCCGGCGCTGGGGAAGGACGGCGGCGCGGCCCACCGGGAGCCGCCGGCGGCGGGCGGTGACCCGGGTGGACCCGGCGGGCCTCGGACCGGCGGCGGGGACGATGGCGGGCCCCGGGGCGGCCCCGGAGGCCCGGCTGGCCCCGGTGGCGGGGACGGGGACGGTCCCGGCGCCTGGGCGCGGCGGGCCGGCGCCGGGATCGGCCGCTGGTGGGGGGACGTGGGCGGCTGGAGCGGCGTCTGGAACAAGCTGCGCACCGACCGGCGGTGGCAGGTGGGCGCCGTGGCGGCCGGCCTGTTCCTCCTGATCCTGGCGACCCTGCCCGGTTCCCCGGGACCCCAGGGCCAGCCGCCCCTGCGCAAGCCCGCCGGGGTGACCCGGCCGGAGGTGCTGGGCTTCTTCGAGAACGGGTGGTCGCCCGTCTTCGGCGACTCCTTCCCCTCGGTGAAGAAGCGGCCCGACCTGATCGACAGCATCAGCCCCTTCTGGTACTCCATCCGCAGCGACGGCAGCCTGTGGCCCCAGGAGATCCGCCAGGAGGTCATCGACTTCGCCCGCCAGCACGACATCCGGCTGATCCCCCTGTTCAACCTGCTCCAGAGCGGGGGCAACGAGGCGGGCTTCCTGGTGGACCCGGCCGCCCGCGGGCGGGCCATCGAGGCCATCGTGCGGGAGGTGCAGGCACGCGGCTACGACGGCGTGAACATCGACTTCGAGCTGTTGCCGCCCGAGGCGGAGCCCCTGATGTCGGACTTCATCCGGGAACTGGACCAGGCGCTGCCCGAGGGCAAGCGGCTGGACATCGCCGCCTTCCCCAAGGTGGACGTGGACCCCTCCGTCCACGGGGGGCACAACTGGAGCGTCTTCGCCCGGCACGCCGACCAGGTCATCCTCATGGCCTACGACCGCCACTACCTGGGCAGCCAGCCCGGGCCGGTCTCCCCCGCCGGGTGGGTGGAGGCGAACATCAAGGAGATGCTCAATGCGGGGATCGCCGGCAACAAGATCCTGCTGGGGGTCGGCGCCTACGGCTACGACTGGCCCGCCGGCGCCGGTCCCGGCAACGAGGCCAACTCGACGCCGGTGCCCCTCTGGCAGGTCAAGCGGATCCTGGAGCGCCACGGCATCCGTCCCCAGTGGGATGCCGAGAGCCAGAACCCCCACTTCACCTACACAGGGGAGGGGGGCCAGCAGCGGGAGATCTGGTACCTGGACGAACGGGTCCTCCAGCAGCGGCTCGGGCTGGTGCGCAAGTACAGCCTGGGAGGAATCGCCATCTGGCGGCTGGGCTATGAGGACGACGCCTTCTGGAACGTGATCGAGAAGGCGTACGGGCCCCGGCGATAGACGGCCATATCCCGGCGGGATCGGACGTCTCGGGGCCTCCCCTGCCCCCGGGGCGCGCCAGGGGGCGGCGGCCGCGGGGCCGCGGCAGGACACCCCCGCTCCTTTCCGAAAGTAGGTATGGAATGGGCACGCCGGCGGGCCTTCGGGCCCGCCCGGCGTGTTGCGATGCGCACGGGGGTGTCGCCCTTGGACTTCGAGCTGTCGGAGCAGCAGCGGCTGGTGCGGGAGATGGTGCGGGACTACGTGGCGCGGCGGATCGCGCCGGGGGCGGCGGAGCGGGACCGGACCGGGGCCTTTCCCGCCGAGCAGTTCCGGGAACTGGGGGAGCTGGGGGTCCTGGGCCTGCCCTTCCCCGAGGAGGTGGGCGGCTCCGGCGGCGATACGGTGTCCTTTGCCATCGCCATCGAGGAGATCGCCCGCGCCTGTGCCTCCACCGCCCTCACCGTGGCGGCCCACGTGTCGCTGGGGTGCACCCCCCTGTACCTGTTCGGCAGCGACGAGCAGAAGGCGCGCTGGCTGGCACCGGCCCTGCGGGGCGAGAAGATCGCCGCCTTCGGTTTGACGGAGCCGGAGGCGGGCTCCAACACGGCGGCCATCCGCACCCGGGCGCGGCAGGACGGCGACCACTGGGTCCTGGAGGGGACCAAGGTCTTCATCACCAACGGCAGCTTCGCCGATTACGTGGTGGTGGCGGCCGTCACCGACCCCGAGGCGGGGCGCGACGGCATCAGCAACATCCTGGTGCCCCGGGAGGCCTCGGGCTGGCGGGCCGTGCGGCGGTACGAGAAGATGGGCCTGCACGCGTCGGACACGGCCGAGCTGGTCTTCGACGGGTGCCGGGTCCCCCTCGATCACCTGGTGGGGGAGCGGGGGAAGGGCCACGAGCAGTTCCTCCGCACCCTGGACGGCGGCCGCATCGGGATCGGCGCCCTGTCGGTGGGCATCGCCCAGGCCTGCCTGGACGCGGCGCTTGAGTACGCCCGCTACCGCCGCCAGTTCGGGCGCCCGATCAGCAAGTTCCAGGCGATCCAGTTCAAGCTGGCCGACCTGGCCACCGAACTGGAGGCGGCCCGCTGGCTGGTGTATCGGGCGGCGTGGCTCAGGGACCAGGGCCGGCCCTACCGCCGGGAGGCGGCCATGGCGAAGCTGTTCGCCTCGGAGCTGGCGGTGCGGGCGGCGCTGGAGGCGATCCAGATCCACGGCGGCGCCGGCTACACCCGGGACTACCCGGTGGAGCGCTACCTGCGGGACGCCAAGCTGATGGAGATCGGGGAGGGGACCTCGGAAATCCAGCGCCTGGTGATCGCCCGGGAGCTGGGCTGCTGACGCGGCGCCGTCGCCGCCCCGCGGGCCGGGCGCCGTTGGCCGTTCCGCTCAGGGCGGCGCGGCGGCGCGGCGGGGGCCGGGCGACGGGCGGGGAGCCCGGGGCCGGGCGCTGCGGCGTGGGTCGGCGGGGCCGGCCGGGATGGGAGGGGAGGACACCATGGAGTGGCCCGCTGAGGTCACCGTCCGCGAGGTGGGACCCCGGGACGGGCTGCAGGCGGAAGATCGGATCCTGTCGACGGAGCAGAAGGTCGAGCTGATCGACGCCCTGACGGAGGCCGGGTTCCGCCGCCTCGAGGTGACGTCCTTCGTCCACCCGGGCGCCATCCCCCAGCTGGCCGACGCGGAGGCGGTGATGGCCCGCATCCGGCGCCGGCCGGGGGTGATCTACAGCGCCCTGGTGCCCAACCTCCGGGGGGCCGAGCGCGCCCTGGCCTGCGGGGTCGACGAGATCAGCCTGTTCGTCTCCGCCAGCGAGACCCACAACCGCCACAACGTCCGGCGCAGCATCGCCGAGTCGCTGGCGGGGTTCGTCCCGGTGGCGGAGCGGGCCGCGGCGGCGGGGGTCCGGCTCAGCGGCTACGTGGTCACCGCCTTTGGCTGCCCCTACGAGGGGGACGTCCCGGAGGAACAGGTCGAACGCATCGTGGCGGCCTACCGCGATCTCGGCGCGGTGGCCGTGTACCTGGGGGACACCACGGGCATGGCGAACCCCGCCCAGGTGGACCGGCTGGTGCGCCGCCTGAAGGCCCGGTTCCCGGACCTGGAGCTCGGCCTGCACTTCCACAACACCCGGGGGGCGGCGCTGGCCAACGTGGTGGCGGGGCTGCTGGCGGGCGTCACCGTGTACGACGGGGCCGTCGGCGGCCTGGGCGGCTGCCCCTATGCCCCGGGGGCCACGGGCAACGTGGCCAGCGAAGACCTGGTGCACATGCTAGAAGAGATGGGGATCGTCACCGGGGTCGACCTGGACCGGCTGCTGGCCGCCGCCCGCCTGGCCCAGCGCCTCATCGGCCGGGAGCTGCCGGGCTTCGTGCTCAAGGCAGGCAAGCGCAGCGACCTGGTCCGGGCGGTGCGGGCCCGGGAGGCCGGAGAGGGCCAGGCCAGCGGGGGCCGGTGAGGGCGAGGCCCGCGGAGGCCGCCGGCGAGCCGCGATGCAAGGGGTCCACTCGAGGGTGTTTTAAGGAGGCGAAAGGGTTCCCATGGGGTTCGGTCGGTCGGGCGGCGGCTGCGCCCGGGGCCGGAGGGTCGTCCGGGGAGTGGCCGCGCTGGCGGTAGTCATCGCCGTGCTGGCGGGTGCCCCAGGCCCCGCCGTGCGGGCGCAGGAGGGAGGTAGCCAGGGAGGGGCCGGCGGGCCAGACCAGGCGGACCTGAACATCCAGGCCCGCTCGGCCCTCCTGGTCGACGCCACCACGGGCCAGGAGCTCTATGCCCAGAATGCGGACGAGCCCATCCCGCCCGCGAGCCTGGCGAAGATCATGACCCTGGATCTGGTCTTCCACGCCCTGGAGAAGGGGCAGATCGCCCTGGACCAGCAGGTGCCCGTCAGCGAGGCGGCCTGGCGCCTGTCGGTCCAGGCGGGGCTGGGTGGCCCCTCGGCCATGTTCCTGGAGGTCGGCGAGCGGGTCCGCATCGAGGACCTGATCCGGGGCGTGGCCGTCGCCTCGGGCAACGACGCCAGCACCGTGCTGGCCGAGGCGGTGGCGGGCAGCGAGGACGCCTTCGTCCGGATGATGAACGACCACGCCCGGGAGATCGGCATGAAGAACTCGGTCTTCAGCAACGCCCACGGCCTGCCCGGCGGCGAGCAGCACGTCACGGCGCGGGACATGGCGCGCCTGGCGCTGCACGTCCTGGAGGTCCACCCGGACATCCTCACATACACCCGGCTCAAGTACTTCGAGTGGAAGGACTTCGCGTCCCAGCCCAACTACAACCGCCTGCTCTTCCGCGACCCGCGGGTGGACGGCCTGAAGACCGGCCACCTGGCGGAGGCCGGGTACCACCTGGTGGCCACCGCCAAGGAGGGCGACCGGCGGCTGGTGTCGGTGGTCATGGGGGCCAAGAGCGATGCCTTGCGGGTGGGGGAGAGCCAGCGCCTGCTGGATTATGGCTTCCAGCAATTCACCAACACCCGGGTGGCCTTCGGCGAGCAAGGCCGGCAGGATGTGCCCGTCTACAAAGGCGCCCAGCCCCAGGTGACGGTGGAACCGGCCGCCCCGCCCGTCGTCACGGTGCCCAAGACCGAGGCGGGGGAGGTGCGCAGCCGGGTCGAGTTGAAGGAGCCTCTCGTCGCCCCGCTGGAGCAAGGGCAGCGGGTCGGCACCCTGACCATCGAGGACGCCCAGGGCCGCGTGCTGCGCCAGGTGCCCCTGGTGACGGCCGAGGCAGTGCCGCGGGGCGGGTTCTTCCGGGTCTTGTGGGACAGCCTGCGGCTGCTGTTCCGCAACCTGTTCGCTTGAGCCGAGGGAGACGGGGAAGGCGGAGGGATGGTCGTGAGGGTCAGCGTGGCCCAGGTGGGCCGGTTCGAAGGCCAGGAGGTGGAACTGGCCGGCTGGGTGTACAACCGCCGGTCCAGCGGTCGCATCGCCTTTCTCTTGCTGCGGGACGGGACCGGGGTGATCCAGTGCGTGATCACCCGGGACCGGGCGGGGGAGCAGGGGCTGGAGGTGTTCGAGACCCTGACCCAGGAGTCGTCCTGCCAGGTGCGGGGGGTCGTCCGGGCCGACCGGCGCGCCCCCGGAGGCTACGAGCTGGAGGTCACGGGGCTCGAGCCCGTCCACGTGGCCGAGGACTACCCGATCAAGCTCAAGGAGCACGGCGTCGACTTCCTCATGGACCACCGCCACCTGTGGATCCGCACGCCGCGCCAGAACGCCATCCTGCGGGTGCGGGCGGCGGTCATGCAGGCGGCGGCCGAGATCCTGGCGGACGAGGGGTTCGTCCGGGTCGACGCGCCGATCCTGACGCCCTCGGCCCCGGAGGGGACCACCAGCCTCTTCGAGACCGACTACTTCGGGGAGAAGGCCTATCTCTCTCAGAGCGGCCAGCTGTACATGGAGGCCGCCTGCATGGCCCTGGGCAAGGTGTACTGCCTGGGCCCCACCTTCCGTGCCGAGCAGTCCAAGACGCGGCGGCACCTGCTGGAGTTCTGGATGCTGGAGCCGGAGGCCGCCTTCTTCACCCACGAGGACAACGTGGCCTTGCAGGAGCGGCTGGTCCGCGGCGTGGTGCTGCGGGTCCTGGAGCGGTGCGGGCGGGAGCTGGAGACCCTGGGGCGGGATGCCGAAGCCCTGCGGCGGGAGGTGGAGGAGCCCTTCGCCCGCATCACCTATGATGAGGCCCTGCGCATCCTGGACGAACGCGGCCTGGCGCTGCCCTGGGGCGAGGACTTCGGTGCGCCCCACGAGACGGCCCTCAGCGAGCACTTCGGCCGGCCCGTGTTCGTCGAGCGGTTTCCCACCCGGGTCAAGGCCTTCTACATGGAACCCGACCCCCAGCGCCCCGAGGTGGCCCTGTGCGCCGACCTGCTGGCCCCGGAGGGGTACGGGGAGATCATCGGCGGCAGCCAGCGCATCAGCGACCTGGAGCTTTTGCTGCGGCGCATCGACGAGCACGGCCTGAGCCGGGCAGCGTTGGAGTGGTACGTGGACCTGCGGCGGTACGGGTCGGTGCCCCATGCGGGCTTCGGCCTGGGCATCGAGCGGACGGTGGCCTGGATCTGCGGCCTTGAGCACGTCCGGGAGGCGATCCCCTTCCCGCGGCTGTTGAACCGGCTGTATCCCTGACGGGCCGGGGCGACGCGGCCTGCGCCGGGGCGGGCGGCCCGCGCCGGGGCGGGCCGCCCGCGGCGGGGTGTGCGGCCCGCGGCGCCGCTGCGGGCGGGGCGAGGTGAAGGGCGCGGGGCGGGCCGGGTGCCCGGGGCGCGCCCCGTCCCAGGGGTGGCGCCGGCGGCGGCCCCGGGGGGACGGGCGGATCGGGCAGGCGGGATGCGAGAGGCCGACGGCCGGATCGTCCGGACGGTCGCGGTACGGGGGTGATGGGGTGACCCTGGAGGAGATCGGGCGCCGGCTGCGGGAGGCCCGGGAGCGCAAGGGGCTGACCCTCCACGACGTTCAGGTGGCCACCAAGATCCGGCGCAAGTACCTGGAGGCCCTGGAACGGGGCGACGACACCGAGCTGCCGCCGGAGGTCTACACGCGGGGCTTCATCCGGGCCTACGCGAGCCTGGTCGACCTGGACGGCATGGAGCTGGCCCGCGCCTACAGTGAATGGAAGCAGGGCCGCGGGGCGGGCGCTGCGGCGGCGGGCGCGCCGGTGGGAGCCGCCGGTCCCGGCGCTGGCGCAGAACCGGCGACGGGGTGGGACGAACCGGCCGGGCGGGACGAACCCGATGCGGTCCCGGCGGAGGAAGCCGGGCCCCGGGCGCCCGCCGGGCGCCGGCCCGGAGAAGGGGGCACCGAGATCCCGAGCGCCTCTGCCGGGGCCGGGGCCGCCCGGGGAGCCGGTGCCCGGCCTGGACAAGAGCCCCCTGGGCCGGGGCCCTTGCCGCCCGCCGGGCGCCGGGCGGCGGGCGGCAACGGCCGCCGCCCGAGCCGGCCCGAGCCGGCTCCGTGGTCCCAGCCGCCGCTGGTGGCCCCTGCCCGCGCGCCCCGGGCCCGCGGCCGGGCGGGAGGCGGCCCCCGGGCCCTGGGCGGTTCGGGCCGCCACGAGCGGCGGTGGGGGGGGTGGCTGGCTGGGCTGGCCGGCCTGGCCGCCGTCATCGCCCTGGTCC
>DATCLH010000304.1:0-1982 GCA_036564035.1 Thermaerobacter sp. | reverse complement strand
CTCCGCCAGCCGCCGCGCCACCGGCGGCCAGTGGGCCACCACCTCGGGCCCTGCCTGCTCGACCCCCGTCACGTGGACGATCAGCGGGTTGTCGGCCGGCCGCCCCTTGGCGGCGAAGATCCGGGCCACGGCCTGGGGGTTAAGGGCGTCGGCACCCAGGCCGTACACCGTCTCCGTGGGGAAGGCGACCAGGCCGCCCCGGCGCAGCAGCGCCCCCGCGCTCCGGAGGGCGGCGGCGTCCTCCTCCGGCCCCGCCCCCAGGCGCACCCAGACCCCTTCGCCGTCGCGTCCGCGCAGCCCGTCCATCGCCCGTCCCCCGGTTCCACCCGGTCCCCAGGGCGTCCTCGGGTTCCACCCCGTCCCCGGGTCAAGGGATTCCTACGTGGGCCCCTGCCTTCAGCCTTCAAGGTGCCCACCCGGCGGGCCCGTCGTTCCGAAAATCGCCCGGCCACTGGCCGCCCACCACCCGCGGGATGCCCGCCAGGTCGGGCCACTGGCGCAGGGACCGGCAGCCCACGGCCCCCAAGAGGTGCTGGACCGCCGGGGCCTGGCCCGCGCCCACCTCCAGGAAGATCCACCCGCCCGGCGCCAGCAGCCGGACCGCCCCCGGAATCAAGCGGCGGTAGGCCTCCAGGCCGGTCGCGCCGGGGGTCAGGGCCAGGTGGGGTTCATAGCGGTGGATCTCCGCCTGCAGGTGGGGCAGGTCGCAGGCGGCCACGTACGGCGGGTTGCTGGCCACCGCCGCCAGCTTCCCGGCCCAGCCGGCGGCCAGCAGGGGCTCGGCCCAGTCGCCCATCCAGAACCGGACCCGCGGCGCCACCCCATGCCGCTGGGCGTTCTCGCGGGCCACCCGCAGCGCCGGCAGGGAGCAGTCGGTCGCTAGCACCGTCCACCCGGGACGCTCGGCCGCCAGGGTGACGGCGATGATGCCCGTGCCGGTGCCCAGGTCGGCCACCACCGCCTCTGCCGCGGTCACCGTGTGGAGCACCGCCTCGACCAGAACCTCCGTCTCCGGCCGGGGGATCAAGGTCGCCGGGGTGACGCGGAAGGTGCGGCCGTAGAACTCGGCCTGCTGGAGGATGTAGGCCACCGGCTCCCGCCGGGCGCGGCGCAGGATCCACTGGACGAACCGGGCCCAGGCGGCCGGCGGCAGGGCGGCATCCGGTTCCGCCACGAGCCGCGCGCCGGGGACCCCCAAGGCGGCGCCCAGGAGGACCCGGGCGGAGGCCCGCGCCTCGCCGGCGTCGAGCCCGGCCGCTGTCAGAAACGCCCGCGCCCAGGCCAGGGCCTCGCCCACCTGGGCCGGCCGCTGGGCCGGCAGGCCTACCGTGACCACGGCGGGCTGGGCCACGGCCCCTTCGGCCCCCCCGCCCGCAGGCCCGGGGGCTGCCGGCGCCGGTTCGTCCGCCGCCGGATCCCAGGGTTCCGGCATGTCAGCTCACCGCCTCGCCCAGCCGGACCTGCTCGTCGTGGGCAGCCAGGGCGTCCAGCAGCTCGTCCAGGTCCCCGTCCATGATCTCCTGCAACCGGTAGAGGGTCAGGCCGATTCGGTGGTCGGTGACCCGGTTCTCCCGGAAGTTGTAGGTCCGGATCTTCTCGCTGCGCTCGCCGGTCCCCACCTGGGAGCGGCGCTGCTGGGAGAGCTCCTCCTGCTGGCGCCGGGTGTAGTAGTCCAGCAGGCGGGCCCGCAGGATCTTCATGGCCCGGGCCCGGTTCTTGTGCTGCGAGCGCTCGTCCTGGCACGTGACGACGATGCCCGTCGGCTTGTGGGTGATGCGCACCGCCGACTCCGTCTTGTTCACGTGCTGCCCGCCGGGGCCGCTGGCGGCGAAGGTGTCGATCTCCAGGTCCTCGGGGTCGATCTCCACCTCCACCTCCTCCGCCTCGGGCAACACGGCGACGGTGGCCGTCGACGTGTGGATGCGGCCGCCCGCCTCGGTTACCGGCACCCGCTGCACCCGGTGCACGCCGCTCTCGTACTT
>DATCLH010000303.1:0-20553 GCA_036564035.1 Thermaerobacter sp. | reverse complement strand
GAGCCAGCCAGCGGGCTGTGGGGGGAGGGCGGGGCGTCCCGGGGGGATCCGGGCGCGGCGGTGCGTCCGTAGACCGTGAGGGTCGCAAGGGCTGCGGCCAGGGCCGCGCCCCCCCAACCGGCAAGGGCCCAGCACCTCGCCGGGGAGGTGCTCAAGGGCCAGCCGGGTGGCGGGGCGGGTGGGGCTGAAGAGCGCGACGGCTAGCAGCCCCAGGGCGGCGGGGCGTGGGCCCCCGCCGACGGTCCCGCCGCGGGGCAGCATGGACGGCACCGGCGGCCGACACCGCGGCGCGGTCGCGGCTCCGGCGGCGGCAACGCGGCGAACGCAAGGGGTCTCCGTCCCTCCCTGGGTCCGGCATCGGGCGCGGTCCCAGTCTACACCGGGGCAGGGGTGGACGTTCGCGCCGGGCCGACGTCCCGGGGCGTCGCCGTGCTGCTCACCCCAGGGCCCGCAGGTCGCGTACGACCCCGTCCAGGGCTCGGGCGGCGGAGGGGTCGAGGGCATCCAGGGCGCGGGCCTCGACGGCCATGGCACTGAGATACAGGCGCGGTCGCTGGGCTTGCCGGGCGCAGCAGCGGGCGATCCGCGCCAGCACCAGGGCCCGGCGGTGACGTTTCGCGGCCAGCTCAAGGTTGGCCAGGTCCACCAACACGCTGGCCACCCCGGCAAGGTGGCCGCTGCGGCGATACCCCGCCAGGCACTGCCGTAGGCGCTTCCGGCCCAACCTCCACGCCCCCTGGCGCGCCTGGACGACACTGAGGTCGTGGGTGGCCGTGAGCACGCGCGTGGGGTCCCGGCCCCGGTACAGCTGGATGGCCCGCTCGAGATGGTAGGCGGCCAGGTCCAGCTGGTCGAGGGCGCAGTAGCAGACGCCTACGCCATGGTGGCAGGTGGCGATCAGCGTGCGGGGTACGTGGCGGACCGGCACCGGAACGGGCGCGGGGGCGGATGCCCTCGCCCGCGGCACCCCGCCGGCGCCAGCCTGCCCGGGCGCCGGGATCCCCTCCGGGGCCGAGGCCGGCTCCGAGCGGGAACCGGCGTTCCGGGACGGAGGGGATGCGGCGGGCTCCACCAGGGCCCCCCGGGCGTCTCCGGGCGTTGCGGGCGCGAGCACCTCCGTGCGGGAACCCTGGGCGCGCCCGCGACCCGATGGCGGGGCTGCGTGCGGCGGCCGCTCGCGGTCCGGCAACCCGGTGGCGTAGTACGCCAGAGCTTCGCGGTAGTGCCCCTGGCGGAACAGGGTGCTGGCCAGGGCCACGTGGGCCCGGATGCGGTCGGCGGGGCGGGTCGCGGCCGACGCGGCAAGGCGGAACGCCTCCGCCGCAACGGCCAGTTCGTCCCGCTCGAACGCCAGCTTGCCGCGGGTGTAATGGAGGCGAAAGGTGGTCCCCGGCGGGCAGCGATCCAGGGGGACGCGGGCCAGCAGGTTGAGGGCGGCGAACAGGCACCGGCCCGCCTCGTCCGCCTCGTTTAGACAGGCCAGAGCATAGGCCAGATCGACCTGGACGGAGAGCAAGAGGGGCGAGTCTTCGTCCTGTTCCAGCAGTTCCAGGGCTATGCGGAAGGCCTGTACCGCCTCCCCGAAACGCCGCTTCCGCGTGTAGCGGCGACCCCGCTGGACGTAGTCATGGATCACGCGGCGGCGGGAGAAGGCGTCCGGCTCGCCCAGGAAGAAGCCGACGGGTTTGCCGAGGCGCTCAGCCAGGAGGCGCAGCGTCGCCAGGGGCGGGACGACCTCGTTGGCCTCGATGCGGCTGATGTAGGAGCGGTCGAAGAGCCCGGCCGCCAGCTGCTCCTGGGTCAGGCCCAGCTCCCGACGCCGGGCCCGGATGCGGTCGCCGATCACGGGCCGGCCCTCCCTTCGCTCGGCGCGGTGGTCCCTCGGGGCGCTGGTGTGCGGCTTCCGGGTTCACCGGCGTGCACAACCGGCACGCCGTGTTCCTGCCGCCCGGGTCCATGATGGACTTGCTAACGCCCATCGCCCGCGGGCGGTGAGGACGTGTTGTAGGGTTCGTTGGACAGCCGGCGCAACCCTGTTGGTGGCGCTGACGGGGGCGGTCCTCGTGGGGGGTGGAGGTGGGGTGGCAGCAGCCGACGCCGGTGACGGCATCCACGCCGACCGGATGGGCCCGGGGATCCCGGAGCTGACGGTGGTGGCGGACCGGATGGGTCCAGAGGTCCCCGAGCGGTCGGTGCTTGGGGACCTGATGGGCCCCGGCGTCCCGGAGCTCGACGTGGAGCCCCGAGCCGACCCCGTTGACCACCGCGGCTGGTGGCGCCATCCGGCGCCTTGATGGCCCCGCGGCACCTCCCGTTGCTGACGCTCGACGTAATGACGCGACCCGGGGCGGACCGCTCGTGGCACTCCCCAGGGTCGAGTGCCACGAGGGGGTTTCGCGCCACACGCCAACCCCAGCACCAGACGGCCTGACCCGTGAACGCGGGCCTCCCGCGACCGCCGGGATCCGCTGCGGATGCATGGGCGGCGGACGATCCTCCCGTCCACCGCCCGGCGCGTGGGCCACCCCGGCCGTCCGACCCGCCGGCATTGTCGGCGGGCGGCGGGTGCCGGAAGCAGCCCTGGGGGGGAGGCCTGGGACCCTGCGGTCCCACCGGGCCCGACGGGCCACGTTTGGGCGGCGGTCCCGTCCAGGCGGTAGAGGAGGTGGGCCGGTGGTGCAGGGGGAGACCGGGACCGGCAGCGACTGCTGGTGCAGGATCGCGTCCACGGTCCTGGAGGTGTTGTTGACCCAGGCCCTGTGGCTTGGTGTCCGGGTCGGCTGGCCCGCACGGCGGCTCCCGTGGCGGTCGACCAGGGCGAGGCCGCGGCGGTGGGGGCTGCCCGGCGGCCGTCGCGACCGCCGCGTGCGGCATCGCGCCGCCGTCCGGCACCGACGGATGACGGCCTGAGCTGCGGGACCGCCGCCCGCAGCTTGGCGGTAGGAGGGAGAGAGCGTGTTCCTGCGCATCGACCGCTTGGCCGTGGAGTTGCCGCGACCGAAGGAGGCGGATCCGAACGCCGCCGCGGCGGTCCAAGAGCTGCTGGGCGGGCGCTTCGGCGAGATGTCGACGCTGATGAACTACACCTACCAGTCCTTCAACTTCCGCGGCCGGGAGAAGCTGCGGCCCTACTACGACCTGCTGGTCAACATCGCAACGGAAGAGCTGGGGCACATCGAGCTGGTGGCGGCGACGATCAACCTGCTGCTTGAGGGGAGCACGCGGCCGGGCGCCCCGGAGACGGCGCCGCTGGCGGGGGCGAAGGACGTGCGCAACACCCACCACTTCATCGCCACGGGCCAGACGGCGCTGGTGGGCAACTCCATGGGTGCGCCCTGGAGCGGCGACTACGTGTTCTCGAGCGGCAACCTGGTGCTAGACCTCTTGCACAACTTCTTCTTGGAGTGCGGGGCGCGGCTGCAGAAGATCCGGGTTTACGAGATAACGACGAACCCCGTGGCGCGGGAGATGATCGGCTATCTGCTGGTGCGGGGCGGGGTGCACGCGCTGGCGTACGCGCGGGCGCTCGAGACGCTGACGGGGGTCGAGGTGGCGCGGATGCTGCCGATCCCGGACATCGACAACAGCAAGTTCCCCGAGGCGCGCAAGTTCGAGGCGATGGGGATCCACCGCAAGCTGTACCGCCTCAGCCCGGCAGACTTCCGGGAGGTGGCGCGGATCTGGAAGGGGACGGCGCCGGACGGCGGGCAGCTGGAGGTGGTGGACGGCGCGCCGGAGGGCGGGCCTGTGCCCGAGCTGGCGGAGGTGCCGGAGAGCTTCGTGCCGGGCATCGACGCCGGGGAGCTGCAGGAGCTGGCGCGGAAACTGGCCAGCGCCTGAGGCGTGCGGCGCCTGCGGGGGACGGCACCCCCGCGGGGAAGCGCTCCCGCCGGGGCTCTGGCGGACGGAGGGCGTTGGCGAGGAGGACGCCTGGATCGATCAGTCCGTTGGTGTCTGGGGGCGAGCGACGCGGCGGGTGTCGATGGGCCCCAAGCCCGCGGCCCGGCGGTGGTTCCGCGGAACCGCTGCCGGGCCGTCGCATTCCTTCGGCAGGGGGGCGTCCCGGCGGCAGAAGGGCGTCCCGGCCCGGGCGCAGTCCCCACTGAGGCCTACGGCCGGCGGCGGCGCGGCAGTCAAATCCGCTGTTGCCAGCGGGGAGACCGCACGGTGCCGGCCCGGCGCTCCGCCCGCCGGTGCTCAGCGGGCGGCGGAGCCGTCCTCCCCATCGGGCCAGGGGAAGCCGTCGGGCCGGTCGGAGGAGCCGGAGGGGCCGGGTTCGTCCCGGTCGCCGGCGGCGCGGCCCCATCCCCAGAAGCGGTCATCGGGGCGGCGGCGGGCCTGGGGCGCCTCGCAGCCCGCCGTCCCCTCCCCGTCGCCGGGGGCGGCGCCTGCCGCCGGGGGGATCGGCTTGCGGCCGCGAAAGCCCTCGTGCTCGCCGTGGTAGTAGGCGACCCGGGGCTCGCCCAGCCGCCAGCACAGCAGCACCGGCTCGCCGTTGATCCGGGCAGGGAAGTCGACCAGGCCCAGGTCGACGTCCTTGACCAGGCACCCGAAGCCGTGGATCTCGGCCAGCAACCGGTTCGCCTCTTCGACGGCGGCGCGCAGGGCCTGGCGGGCCAGCTTGTAGTCGTAGGCCATGATCAGGGTGCCGTCGGGCTTGTAGCCGACGGCCTTGATCTGCTCCATCTCCCGGTAGGACTGGCGCGCCTTCTGGTAGAGCCGGCGCAGCCGCAGGAGCCGCTGCCGGATGGCGGGCAGCAGGGCGGTGGCTTCCTCGGGTGTGAAGAACTTGCGGCCTCCGCCGGGCATGGGGGTCACCTCGACTCAAACTGGTGTTATTGTAGCATCGTCGCCGGGCGCGGCAACGGCTGGTTCAACCAGCGGAACCCGCAGCAGGCTGCAAATCGCAGCTGGCTGCAAACCGCAGCAGGCTGCAAACCGCAGCAGGCTGCGCCGCCCGGCCGAATCGGGCTTCAGCGGGGGTGAGGATGACGTGGCGGAGGCAGACCCGCGCGGGAAACCGGGGGACGGCCGCCCTGCCGACGGGCACCCTGCCGGCGAGCGCCCCTCCTGGGATGCCTATTTCATGGAGCTGGCGGCCGTCGTGGCCCGGCGTTCCACCTGTCCGCGCCGCCACGTGGGGGCGGTGCTGGTGCGGGACCGGCGCATCCTGGCCACGGGCTACAACGGCGCCCCGCCAGGCTTCCCCCACTGCACCGAGGCGGGGTGCCTGATGCAGGACGGCCACTGTGTCCGCACCATCCACGCCGAGGCCAACGCCATCCTCCAGGCGGCCCTGCACGGGGTGACGGTGCGCGGCAGCACCCTCTACACCACCGCCACGCCGTGCCTGCACTGCGCCAAGCTCTTGATCGGCGCCGGGGTGGTGCGGGTGGTGTACCGGGACTGGTATCCCGACCCGCGGGCCGTGGAGTTCCTCGAGCTGGCCGGGATCCCTCTGGAGGCCGTCGGGCCGGCGGGACAGGCGCCGGCCCGGTAGATCGGCCCGGCAGGCCGGCCGGTCGGGGCGGCCCCGGCGAGGGCCGCCGGAAAAAGGCAGAGGCGCTGCGCGGGGCGCGCACCGCCTCTGCTGGGGGCATGGGTACCCTCCGGCCGCAAACCAGGCGGGCGGGGCCTGCAACCGCCCGATCGGACCGGAAGCTCGTTTGCCGGTTCCACCAGGGAACCTGGCCGGGCTCGCGGGGGTAAGGGGCATGGGATGCGTCCCCCGCGCAAGCAACCTTTTCGACATCCCGTACGGCATCCCTGCTTCTTTCGGGGACCGAATTGATTGGATCGAACACCAAACCGCTGGATCAGCGCACCAGGGCCTCCAATTCCTTCAGGATCTCCTTGGTCTTGCGGGCGTACTCCTCGTACATTTGCCGCGCCTCGGGATCGTCGGTCTCCAGGGCCCAGGAGCTGAAGTCCGCGTGGAGGGATTGGAGGTCGTTGCCCAGCATGACCCGGGTCGGCGGCTGGGTGATGGTTTGGGTGTCCTGCTTGAGGTCGACGTAGAGCTGGTTGCCGACCACCTGGCCGACCATGACCTGGCTGGGGTCGTCGACGCCGTGGCGCAGGAGCTCCTGCTGCAGCCAGGCCTCGTCCTTGCCCGCCGCCCGCAACGAATTGGGAAGAACCTGCCCGTTGGCGATGACCACGTAGGGGAACTCCGGCCGCGACGGGGTGAGGACGCCGGCCGTCTTGGCCGTCAGGGGCTCGTATTCAGGCTTTTTCAGCACGGTCAGCTGGCCGTCGGTCTCCATCAGCGCCCAGTCCACCTGGCGCAGGTCGAAGACGTTCTTCTGCCGCAGCAGCTCCATCAGCTCGGCGACCGACAGCCGGGCCATCTGCAGGCCCTTCTCTTGCACCTGGCCGCGGGCCACCACGACCACCGGCTCGCCCTCGATGAACTTGCGGGCCAGGTTGCTGTTCTGCTGCAGGTAGGTGAGGACCAGGGCGGCGACGGCCCACACCGCCACCCCGACGATGCCGTCCAGGAACCGGTTCTGGGGGTCCGTCGAGGCCTGGGCGGCGATGGAGCCGATGGTGATGCCCACCACGTACTCGGTGAAGGTCAGCTGGGACACCTGCTTGCGCCCCACGAACCGGGTCAGGAAGAAGAGCCAGATGAAGGCGATGACGGACCGGATCAAGACCAGTAGCGTCTCAGGCACCCCGTCGTCCCCCCAAGCCTCCGTATAAGTGGGTCTTCGCCCGCTTCCGCTCCCATTGTCTGCGGCCCCGGCGCGAAATACGCACCCGGGGCCCGGGGGATACTCGCAACCGCGGGAGCCTTTTCACCTCCCCGCTGGGATCGCCGTGGGGCCTACTGGACAAGGGGGGCCTTTGCGATGACGACCTACGCCAAGTTGCTGCGGGCGGCGGCCACGTTGAAGCGGGTTCGCGCCGGGCTCGACTCGCTGGCCGCCAGCGCCCAGTCCGAAGAAGAACGGGAGCGCCTGCGCCGGGCGGCGGCCCAGGCGCGGGTGATGGAACAAGGTTTGGAACGCCGGATCCGCCGGGTGGCGGCGGAGGAACCGGAATACGCCCGCCAGTCCCCGGGCGGCGAGCTCTTCGGCGCCGACGGCCGCAACGACCACCGGCCGCCCGCCCGGGAACCGGTCGAACCGGCCGCCGAGGCGACGCCGAGCAAGCCGCTGCCCGCGGAGCCTGAACGCGAGCGCCGGCGCCGGGACGGGGCCGAGCCGGTGGCCGCGGGCCGGGGCGCCGCCAGCGGCGGCGGCAAGGAGTAGCGCGGCCGATGAAGACGCGGCGGTACGTGATCGTCGTCCTGCTGGTGGCAATGGGGATCGCCCTGGGGGTGGCCCCTTCGTACTTTCGCAAGCCCCTCACCCCCAGCGGGGTGATCGGCCGGGGCATCGAGGCCACCCTGGCCGCCGTACGGGCGGAGGACTGGGAGCGGGCCAGCGCCCTGGCGGCGCGCCTGGAGTCCGATTGGAAACGGGTGCGGGTGCCGGTGGCGGTCAACAGCGACGCCACGGCGATCCGGGAGTTCGAGGCCCAGCTGGCCACCCTGCGGGCCGCCATCCAGCTGCGGGACAAGAAGGAGGCCGTCACGGCCCTGGCGCTGATGATCACGCTGATCGAGGACATCGGGACGTACTGATCGGCCTACTGAAACGCCGGGACGTGCTCGGGCCTGCAAGGGGGCGCAGGACGCGGCCGAGAGTACCGGAAGGGGCGCGTGACGGGCCGCGGGCGTCGGCAACGGGCGGTCGGAGAGCGGTGCGGATGGCGGTCGGAGAGCGGTCCGGCTTCGGAAGGGAGGCGGGCACGGGTGTACGGGGAAGCGGGGGGACCCCGCCAGGGCGGGGCGAGGGGTCCCGTCGGCGGTGCCGTTGCGATGAAGATCCATGGGATGAAGATCCATGGCGGGTACGGCGAAGGGGCCACCGGTGACCCGTGGGGCGGGCGGCCTCACGGCCGGCCTCTGTGGCGGCCGCAGGGAAGCCGGGGCGACGTGTCCCGCCAAGGCCGGCGGGGTTTGGGCGCCGCCCTTCGGCGCCCAGGGTCCGTTGCGACCCCGTTCCTGCGCCGGCCCGCGGCCCGGTCCCGGCGCTCTGCCGCGGCGGCCGCCTCGGCCGGCATCCTGATCGCGGCGCTGATTTTGGCCGGCTGCCGGATGAACCTGGGGGCCGGCGCCCCTGGCGGGCCTGGCAAGGCGGCCAAGCCGGACCGGGCGCCCGGGCTCAGCGCCACCAGCATCCCCGTGGTCGACCCCGACTCCGGCGACACCCTGGCCCGGCTGGACGAGCTGCTGGATCGGGCCGACCTGCGACCGGGAGCGCGCCAGCCGGACTACGACCCCCTGGTGGCCAGGGTGCGCGCCTTCATCGAGACCCGCCCCCAGACCTTCGGCATCTACTTCAAGGACCTGCAGACGGGGGCCACCTGGGGCATCAACGAGCGGGAGCCCATTCACGCCGCCAGCACCATCAAGGTGCCGCTGGTCCTCTACGTCAACCACCAGGTGGCGGCGGGGCGGGCCCGCATGGACGACCGCATCGTCTACGAGCCCGACCGCGACCTGACCGGCGGCGCCGGCATCCTCCAGCGGGACGGGTTCCCGGGCAAGAGCTACTCCCTGCGCGTGCTGACCAACCTCTCCATCACCATCAGCGACAACGTGACGACCAACATGCTCTTCCGGCACTTCGGCAAGGACAAGGTCGGCGAGTTCATGCGCAGCCTGGGCGGAGAGGTGATCTTCCCCGAGGGGCGCCGGATCAGCACCGCCCGGGACATGGGCCTGTATGTGGAGGCGGTGCTGGACTTCGCCCGGCAACACCCGCTGCTGGGCGGCCGGATGCTGGACGACATGGGTCACGCCATCTTTCACGTGGGCCTGCCTGGCCAGTTGCCCCCGGACGTGTTCGTCGCCCACAAGGAGGGGGACATCGAAGGGGTCGCCGACGACGTGGGGATCGTCTTCTCCGAACGGCCTTACGTGCTCGCCATCCTGTCCAAGGGCGTGGACAACATCGACCAGGGCTTCGAGGACATCGCCCGGATCAGCAAGATCGTGTACGACTACCAGCAGAGGCTCGGGCCTGCCCGCTGAGGCCCATCGGAAGGTGCCGGCGCCTCGTCGCTACCCCGCCTACGACCTCTTCCGTCGCGCCGGCATCCCCGTGCAGCTGGAATGGCGAGTGCGCGGCCGGGATTGAGGGCGCCGCGGGCCGGCGCCCACCCGCTGGGCGCCGGCCGCACGCCGGTTCTTCCCGGGGTCCCGGTCCCCACCGCGACGCCGTCTTCACCCCGCCACGGCGCCGGCAGATCGACCTCACCCCGCCCGGCCCGGTTCGGTCATGCGGCGCGGGTCGAGCAGGCGGTTCGTCTCCTCTTCCGACAAGAGCCCCTTCTCCAGGATCAGCTGGCGCACCGTCCGCCCCGTGGCGTAAGCCTCCTTGGCGATCTCCGCCGAGGTGTCGTAGCCCAGGCGCGGCACCAGGGAGGTGACCATGGCCAGGGAGCCCTCGATCAGCGCCTCGCACCGCTCGCGGTTCGCCTCGATGCCGCGCACGCAGCGGGCGGTGAAGGTGGCCGCCCCGTTAGCCAGGAGCTCGATGGACTGCAGAAGGTTGTGGGCCATCACCGGCATCATCACGTTGAGCTCGAAGTTGCCGTGGGTGTTGCTGACGGCGATGGCCACGTCGTTGCCGATCACCTGGGCGCAGACCATCATCAGCATCTCGGACATCACCGGGTTGACCTTGCCCGGCATGATGGACGAACCCGGCTGGGTCGGCGGGATCAGGATCTCGCTGATGCCGCAGCGGGGGCCGGAGCCCAGCCAGCGGATGTCGTTGGCGATCTTCATCAGGCTCGTCGCCACCGCCCGCAGCTGGCCGCTGGCTTCGACCACCGCATCGCGGGAGCCCTGGGCCTCGAAGTGGTTTTCCGCCTCCCGGAAGGGCAGGCCCGTCGCCTCGGCGATCCGGGCGATGGTGCGGCGGGGGAACTCGGGGTGGGTGTTGATGCCCGTCCCCACCGCCGTGCCGCCCAGGGCCAGCTCCGCCAGGTGTTCCCGCACCGAGCGCAGCCGGCGGATGCCGTGGTCGACCATGCTGGCGTAGCCGGAGAACTCCTGGCCCAGGCGGATCGGCGTGGCGTCCTGCAGGTGGGTGCGGCCGATCTTGATCACGTCGTCGAAGGCGCGGGCCTTCTCCGCCAGGGCGTCCCGCAGGGCCTCCAGGGCCGGGATCAGCTTGCGCTCGATCTGCTCCAGGGCGGCGATGTGGATCGCCGTGGGGATCACGTCGTTGCTGGACTGGCCCATGTTGACGTGGTCGTTGGGGTGGACGCTGCGGGTGCCCAGCTGGCCGCCCAGGATCTGGATGGCCCGGTTGGCGATGACCTCGTTGGCGTTCATGTTGGTCGAGGTCCCCGAGCCGGTCTGGAAGATGTCCAGGACGAAGTGGTCGTCCAGCTTGCCCTCGATGACCTCATCGGCCGCCTGGACGATGGCCTCCGCCAGCCGGGCGTCCAGAAGTCCCAGCTCGGCGTTGGTCTGGGCGGCGGCCCGCTTGATCAGCCCCAGGGCGCGGATGAACGGGCGCGGGAAGCGGATGCCGCTGATGGGGAAGTTCTCGACGGCCCGCTGGGTCTGGGCGCCGTAGAGGGCATCGGCGGGAACCCGCATCTCGCCCATGGAGTCCCGCTCGATGCGGTAGGCTTGTTCTGCCACGGGGAGCCACCTCCACCAGGATGGCTTGTGCCAACCCGATCATACCACTGGCGCCAGGGACTGGGCGGAGGCCCGGGGGCCGGTCTCGCACCTCCCAAGGGCCCGGCGCCCCGGCCGGCGCGAACGGGACGAGGCGGAGGCCCAAGCCCAAGCCCGGGCACTGCCCTGGCCGGTTCGTCCCGGCGGCTCAGGCGCCGTCCCTGGGCTTGCCCGCCGCCTCGGCGGGCTCCCGGGGCGGGAAGAGGACCGAGGCCAGGACCGACGCGCCCAGGATGACGGCCAGGATGCCCAGGGAGGTGGCGGGCGCCAGGTGAACGACGTCGATCAGGAGCATCTTGGTGCCGATGAAGACCAGCGTGACGGCCAGCCCGTACTTGAGGTAGCGGATCAGCGGCAGGATCGCGCTGAAGACGAAGAACAGCGAGCGCAGGCCGATGATGGCGAAGACGTTGGCGGTGTAGACGATGAAGGGATCCCGGGTGATGCCGAAGATCGCCGGGATGGAGTCCAGGGCGAACATCAGGTCCGTCGTCTCCACCAGGACCAGCACGACGAAGAGGGGCGTCGCCCAGAGCCGGCCGTCCCGCCGGATGAAGAAGCGGCCGCCGTGGTACTCCTCGGTCACCGGCAGCAGGCGGCGGACCAGCCGCAGCACGGGGTTGCGGGCCACGGACCCGCCTTCGTCCTCCTTGTGGCGCAGGAACTTCAGGCCGGTGAAGATCAGGATGACGCCGAAGACGTAGAGCAACCAGTCGAAGCGCTCCAGCAGCGCTGCGCCGCCCCAGATCATCAGGCCGCGCATGATCAGGGCGCCCAGCACGCCCCAGAGCAAGACCCGCGGCCGCAGCGCCTCGGGCACGGCGAAGAACGAGAAGACGGCGATGAAGACGAAGATGTTGTCCATGCTCAGGGCGTACTCCACCAGGTAACCGGCGAAGTACTCGGCCATGGTGGTGCCGCCCCGGGCCTGGCCGAGCCAGATGCCGAAGCCGACGGCCACGGCCACGTAGAACAGGGTGCGCAGCACCGCCTGGCGGGCGGTGGGGTGGTCCTGCCGGCGCCCCAGCCCCAGGTCGAACAGGATCAGCGCCACCACCAGCAGGTTGAACAAGAGGAAAGTCAAAGGCGGTCCCTCCTTGTGAGCAGGATGTGCGACACCCCGGCCAACGAAAAAGACCTCCGGGCCGCAGCGATCGAGGGTCGCTGGCGCCCGAAGGTCTTGCCCGCTTCCGTCGCGCGCCGCGGGCCGGGCGGCGCAACGGTCGCCCCGTATTGACGGCCCGCGGGACCGCGGGACCTCCGGCGGGGACGGCCCGCGAAGCGGGGCGTCCGGCCGGTTCCTCCCGCGGCGGCTACTCCCCTTCAGGGATCGCGCTGGGTTCGTTGACGCTTGCCGGTGTGGCCGATGGCCGCCGCGGGCGATGGGCCCGCCGAGGCGCCCACCGAGGTACCCACCGGGCCCGATGGCGGGACCCGGCGACCCGGCGGCCTGGCGGCGCGGCGGCCTCGCGGCCGGGAAGGGGACCGGGGCGCGCCCGGCCCCGCGTTCCGCTCAATTATACTGGGTGGGGACGGCCGTTGGGAACGGAGGGATGGGTTTTGGTCTGGATCGGGGTGGCCGTGGGGGGAGCGGCCGGCGCCGTGGCGCGCTACGGTCTCAGCCAGTGGGTGGCGGCCCGGGCGCCCGGTGGGTTTCCCTGGGGGACGCTGGCCATCAACCTGACGGGAGCCTTCCTGCTGGCGTTCCTCCACCCGCTGCTGCTGAATACCGTGACATCGCCCGCCCTGCGCCTCGCCCTGACCAGCGGTTTCGTCGGCGCGTACACCACCTTCTCGACGATGACGTGGGAGGCGCTCACCTTGCTCCAGGAGGGCCGGCCCGGGGCCGCGGCCGCCTACCTGGGGGCCAGCCTGGTCCTGGGCATGGGGGCCGCCTGGCTGGGCTGGGGCACCGGCCAGGGATTGGGGATGCGGCCGTGACGGGGCACGACCGCCGTTCCCCCGGCGGGGGAAACCCCGGCGCGGCCCCCGGGAGGGGGGAACCGGCGATGCGCATCGAAGCGCCGGCCCGGCGCCTGACGGTCTACATCGGCGAGACGGACCGGTGGCAGGGACAGCCCCTCTACCACGCCATCGTCCTCAAGGCGCGGGAGCTGGGGCTGGCCGGGGCCACCGTGTACCGCGGCATCGAGGGCTTCGGCGCCAACAGCCGCGTCCACGCGGCCCGGATCCTGGAGCTTTCCGCCGACCTGCCGGTGATCGTGGAGGTCATCGACCACGTGGACCGGCTTCAGCCCCTCCTCGCCTTTCTCGACGAGGCGGTGCAGGAGGGACTGGTGGTCCTGGAGGATGTGGAGATCGTCACCTATCGGAAGAACCGGCACCGGTGAGCGGGACCCGGGCGGCAACCCCGGCCGCCGGGCGGCGGACCTTGCGCCGGCGGGACGGCCCGTGGGAACCCGGCGGCACGAGTGCGGGCCCCGGGCGCGGCCGTCGCGGCGCACCCCGCTCCGGGTTGCCCCTAGCGGCCGGGTCGGATCACCACCCGCGCCACCATCCCGTTCTTGCGGTGGCCCGGCATCCCGCACCAGATGGGGAAGGCGCCGGGCTCGGCCGGTGCGGTCCACTCCACCACCTGCCGCTGGCCCGGCGGGACCTCCAGGTCCGGGCCCAGCTTGCCGGCGGAGCGCACCTGATGGGGCAGGCGGGGGTCGGTGTTGACCACCACCAGCCGGACCGTCTCCCCGGGGCGCACCACCACCTCCCGGGGCTCGATGGTGAAGTCGGGGGTCAGGGTCAGGGTGAGGGTCCGGGGTCCCCAGGGCCGGGCGCCGCAACCGCTCAGCAGCAGGGCCAGCACGAGGCCGGTGACGACCAGGACGGGGCGGCGGGAGGAACCCGGCCGGCGGCCTCGGGACCGGCCGGCACCCGCGGGGGTCCGGGCCGCCGGGGCCAGGGCCCTCGGGTGCCTCGGATTCGACGCCCCGGCACCGGGGAGCCGTGACGGATGGGCGGGATGGGCCCCCTGATCCGGGCGCCGGCCCAGGAGGCCGGGCCGGGCGGGTCGAACCCCCCGGCAGGTAACCTCGGACGGCCCGGGGGCGATGGGGTGAGGACGGGCGCCCCGCGGCGCGGCGATCCGACGCGGCTGCCGGCCGGCGGACCGGCGGCAAGGACCCGGCTTGGGCACGGCGACGGCGGGCGGCACGGCACTCCCTCCCGGCACCTCCGGCCCCGCCGCCCGCGGCCGCGGGGCCGGGGCGGCGACGACCGGTTCATCCCAGGTCTACGGTTCATCCCAGGTCTACGCGGGCGGCCGCGGCGGCAGACCGGGTCAGGCCGGCGGCGCCGGTTCCGTGGGGCGGGCCGGCGCTGGTGGGGCGGCGAGGAGGCGGCAGCATGGCAGGCGGCTTGCGGCGGTTTCTGGCCTGGCGTCTGGCGGTGTTGTTCCCCGTGGGGGTCGCGGTGGTGGGGACCGTCACGGCCCTGCTGCTGGGGGAGCTGCCCCAGCTCTTCTCCCGCGCCTTCGTGCCGACGCTGGTGCTGGGGTTGCTGGTGGCGGCCCTCATCGGCGCCGGGCTCGGCTGGGCCACCGCCGAGCGGGTGACCCGGCCGGTGCGGGAGCTGGTGGCCGGGGCGCGCCAGCTGGCGGCGGGCGACTTCCGGCGCCGGGTGCAGGTGGACGGGCCCGACGAGCTGGTGACCCTGGCCCGCGCCTTCAACGAGATGGCCGCGCGGCTCAGGACCAGCGTGGAGGAACTGGAAGCCGAGCGGGAGCGCCTGGCCACGGTCCTGGCCGCCATGACCAGCGGCGTGCTCTTCGTCGGCCGGGACGGGCGGGTGCGGCTGGCCAATCCCGCGGCCCGGCGCATGCTGGACCTGCCGCCCCGGGCCGAGGGACGGGACTACGTCAGCGTCACCCGCTTCTACCCCCTGGTGCAGGCCATCGAAACCGGCCTGCGCACGGGCGAGACGGTGGAGGATGAGGTCGTCCTGCCGGCGGATCCCGGCGCCTCGCCCCGCCATCTGCGGGTGACCGTGGTTCCCGTGCCCGCGGCAGCTGCGGGTGCGGGGCAGCCGGCTGCCGGCGCGGGGCGGCCGGCGGCCGGGGCAGGCCCCGCAGGGGGAGCGCCTGGCGCGGGGGCGGCGCCCGGAGCGGCGTCGCCTGCCACCACCGGGGCGTGGGGCGCCGGTGGGCCGGGTCCCGGCGGCGGGCCGCTTCCCGGCGGCGGAACCGGGCGGGAGGCCCGCGGCGGCGACGCCCCGGCCACCGGCGGACCCGCCGCAAGGCCGGTGACCGGCGACCCGCCGCCGGCCGGCGACAAACCCCCGGCCGGAGGGATGCCGGGGGCCAGGGGGACGGCTCCGGCGGGAGGGCCCTCACCGGTCGCCGGGACGGCCACCAGCCGGCCTCGGGCGGAGCACCAGGGCGTCGTCGTGGTGCTCCACGACGTCACCGACATCCGGCGGCTCGAACAGGTGCGGCGGGACTTCGTGGCCAACGTCTCCCACGAGCTGCGCACGCCCGTGGCGGCGATCCAGGGCTTCGCCGAGACCTTGCTGGGCGGTGCCCTCCAGGACGACCCGGCGGCCGCCGAGCACTTCGCCCGGGTGATCCACCGGGAGGCCGAGCGGATGGGCCGGCTCGTCCAGGACCTGCTCGATCTGGCTCGGCTGGAGTCGGCTGAACCCGGCCTGCGCTGCGAGTCCCTGGACCTGCGGGAGAGCGCCCGGTCCGTCGCCCAGCGGTGGCGGCCCCGGCTGCAGGCGGCCGGCCTGGACCTGGTCTTAGAGCTCCCTCCCGAACCGGTGCCGGTGTGGGCCGACGCCCAGCGCCTGGAACAGGTCTGGACGAACCTGCTGGAGAACGCGCGCCAGCACACGCCCGAGGGCGGCACCGTGACGGTGGCGGTCGACCGCCAGGCGGGTTCCTCCGGGACCGGCGGCTGGGCTGTCGGGGAGGTGCGGGACACCGGCCACGGCATCCCGCCGGAGGCGCTGCCGCGGATCTTCGAGCGCTTCTACCGCGTCGACCGGGGCCGCAGCCGGTCGGCCGGCGGGACGGGACTCGGCCTGGCCATCGTCAAGCACGTGGTGGAGGCCCACGGGGGTACGGTGGAGGCGGAGAGCGCGGTGGGCCGGGGCACCACCGTCCGCTTCCGGCTTCCCCTGGACCCCCGCGGGGCGTCGCCGGCCGCCCCGGCCACGGGCGCCCCTTCGACAGATTAAGACACCTTCACAGAATCTTTGCGGAAGTCCCACCGGACCATAACCCGCCCGGCCCGCCCCGTGGACTACCCTATACGTGAACCCGGCGGGAACGTACCGGATCCCCGCCCGGGAACTCGCAACCACGGGAGGGTCGCCCTTGCAACGGGACCGGCAGGTGCAGGGGATGCAACCGGCAGAAGGCCGTGCTGCGGCGGGCTCCGTCCGCGCAGGCAAGGGGGACGCAGGGGCCCGCCGGGGCCGGCGGACCGGGATGGTGCGCGCCGCCCGGACGGGGTTCGTCGCCCTGGCGGCGGGCGCGGTGCTGCTGCTGGCCGGCTGCGGCCGCGGCGCCCAGGATCCCACGGGCCTGAGCGGCACCATCCGCATCGACGGGTCGAGCACCGTCTACCCCATCACCCAGGCCGTGGCCGAGGAGTTCATGATCGAGCATCCGGGCGTCAACATCACCGTGGGGGTCTCGGGCACCGGCGGCGGCTTCCAGAAGTTCACCCGGGGCGAGACCGACATCAGCAACGCCTCCCGCCCCATCGAGCCGGACGAACAGGCCCAGGCGGCCGAGAACGGCATCGAGTACACCGAGCTGCAGGTGGCCCTGGACGGCATCGCCGTGGTCGTCCATCCCCGGAACGATTGGGTCGACCACCTGACGGTGGAAGAGCTCAAGAAGATCTGGGAGCCCGGCAGCCGGGTGAAGACCTGGAAGGACGTGCGGCCCTCCTGGCCGGACGAGCCCATCCGGCTCTACGGGCCGGGCCCCGACTCGGGGACCTTCGACTACTTCACCGGCGCCATCGTGGGTGAGGAGGGGGCCAGCCGCACCGACTACACCGCCAGCGAGGACGACAACCAGCTGGTGACGGGCGTGGCCAACGACAAGTACGCCCTGGGATATTTCGGCTTCGCCTACTACGCCGAGAACCGCGACCAGCTCAAGGCCGTGCCCATCGACGGCGGCCACGGCCCGGTCCTGCCCAGCGAGAAGACCATCGCCGACGGCAGCTACGCGCCCCTCTCCCGGCCGATCTTCATCTACGTCAACAACGAGGCGTACCGGACCCGGCCGGAGGTCAAGGCCTTCGTCGACTTCTACATGGAGATCGCCGGGGAGATGGCGCCGGCCGTGGGCTACATCCCGCTGCCGGAGGAGCGCCTGCAGCAGCAGCGGGACAAGCTGGCCGCCCTGGATTGACGGCCCCGATGGACGGCCCCGGCGCGACGGCGGCGCATGAAGCCGCCGCGCCGGAGGTTCGCGGCCCTGGAGGAGGGAAGGGGATGGCAGGTCCTGCACCGGGACGGGAACGCTGGGCGGGTGGCGCCGCGGGCCGCACCCTGGACCGCTGGATGCCCCGGGTGCTGCTGCTGCTCAGCCTGGTGTCGGTGGTCACCACCGTGGGCATCGTGCTCACCCTGGCGGGCGAGACGGCCGTGTTCTTCCGCGCGGTGAGCCCGGTGGAGTTCTTGACCGGGCGCCAGTGGACGCCCCTCTTTGCCGACAAGCACTTCGGCATCCTGCCCCTGCTGGCGGGGACGATGATGATCACCGCCATCGCCCTGCTGATCGCCATCCCGCTGGGGCTGGGCAGCGCGATCTACCTCTCGGAGTACGCCAGCGACCGGGCCCGGCGGATCCTCAAGCCGGTGCTGGAGCTGCTGGCGGGGATCCCGACCATCGTCTACGGCTACTTCGCCCTGACCTTCATCACCCAGGTGGTGCTCAAGCGGCTGTTCCCGGACATCAGCGTCTTCAACGCCCTGAGCGCCGGGATCGCCGTGGGCATCATGGTCACGCCGCTGATCTCGTCCCTGAGCGAGGACGCCATGGCCGCCGTGCCGCGCCGCCTGCGGGACGGCGCCTACGCCCTAGGGGCGACCCGGTGGGAGGTGGCCTCCCAGGTGGTCCTGCCGGCGGCCCTGTCGGGCGTGATCTCCTCGGTGGTCCTGGCCTTCTCCCGGGCCATCGGCGAGACGATGATCGTCGCCGTGGCGGCGGGCTCGACGCCGCGGCTGACGTGGAACCCCTTGGAGAGCGTGCAGACCATGACCGGCTACATCGTCCAGGCGGCCCTGGGCGACGTGGGCCACGGCGGCCTGGAGTACACCAGCCTCTTCGCCGTCGGCATCACCCTGTTCCTCTTCACCCTGGGGATGAACCTGCTGGCCCTGTACATCCGGGGCCGGTTTCGGGAGGCGTACCAGTGATGGCGCGGGTGTTGGAGGCCGGGGCGGCCGCCCGGGCCGTGGGCGTGCCGGCGGCGGCCCACCTGCGCCGGCGCCGCCGGGTCGACCGGTTCTTCCGGAGCCTGTGCCTTTTGGCGACCCTGACGGGCCTGGCGGTGCTGGTGGTCTTGCTGGCGGACGTGGTGGCCGACGGCTGGCGCCACCTGGACGGGCAGTTCCTGACCCGCTTCAACTCGCGGCTGCCCGAGCGGGCGGGCATCTTCCCGGCCCTGGTCGGCAGCCTGTGGGTGGTGGGGGTGGCCGCGCCGGTGCTGCTGGTCCTGGGCGTGGGCACGGCCGTCTACCTGGAGGAGTACGGCGGCAACAGCGTCTGGGCGCGGCTGATCAAGATCAACATCGACAACCTGGCCGGCGTGCCCTCCATCATCTACGGCATCCTGGGGCTGGCCCTGTTCGTCCGCGGGCTGGGGCTGGGGACGGTGGTCCTGGCCGGCGCGCTGACGATGGCCCTGCTGGTGCTGCCGGTGGTCATCGTGGCCACCCAGGAGGCGCTGCGGGCGGTGCCGCCGTCGCTGCGCCATGCCTCCTACGCCCTGGGGGCGACCCGCTGGCAGACCACCTGGCGCGTGGTGCTGCCGGCGGCACTGCCGGGGATCCTGACGGGCACGATCCTCGCCCTCTCGCGGGCCATCGGCGAGACGGCGCCGCTGATCGTGGTGGGGGCCGTCACCTTCGTCCGCTTCGTGCCGGCGGGGCTGCTGGATCCCTACACGGTGCTCCCGATCCAGATCTACAGCTGGATCATGCTGCCCCAGGACGCCTTCAAGGAGCTGGCGGCGGCGGGGATCATCGTCCTGCTGGCCGTGCTGCTGGTGATGAACGGGCTGGCGATCTACCTGCGCAACCGCTACCAGCAGCGGTGGTGACGGGCCCGGCCCCGGCGCCGGGGCAGGACCGCCGGGGATGGACGGACTCCGGGGAAGGCGGGATCCCCTGACGCGACGCAGGCCGGGATGCAGGCCTGGACGAGGCGGAACGGCCCCGCGGCCGCCGGCGACGTGGCGGTCCGGGGTGCCGAGGGAGGCTTGGGGACGATGGATCAAATCCGGGACGAGATCCGGGACGAACAAGGGCGCCAGGTGACGGCCGGGGCGACCCTGGTGACCCCCGGCGTGATGCCGGCCGGGGCGCCGGGCGGGCCTGGGGCTGCCGGGACCCTGGCCGGTGCCAACGGGACGAACCCGGCGGGGTCGGGCGGGACCCCGGGGCAGGAGCGGGCGGCGACGGCCCAGGCGGACGGGCGCCGGGCGGCGGCCAGGGCGGACCGGGACCGGGAGGGTGATGGGATGTGGCGCGGCGCGGGCCGGGTGGCGGTGGCCGTGCGGGAGCGGGAGGGGGCGACCGGGGGACCGGGGCGGCAGGCGGCCGGCGAGGGCGCCGGGCCGGGCGGCGAGCCCGAGGCGGCCATGCGGGTGGAACACCTCAACCTCTACTACGGCGGTTTCCACGCCCTCAAGGACATCACCCTGGCCATCCCCGCCCGGTCGATCACCGCCTTGATCGGCCCGTCGGGGTGCGGCAAGTCCACCTTCCTGCGCACCCTGAACCGGATGAACGACATGATCCAGGGCGTCCGGATCGAGGGCAAGGTCTGGCTGCGGGACGTGGACATCTACAGCGGGGCCATGGAGGTCGAGGAGCTCCGGGCGCGGGTGGGGATGGTCTTCCAGCAGCCCAACCCGTTCCCCAAGAGCATCTACGACAACGTCGCCTACGGCCCGCGGATCCACGGCATCCGGGACCGGCGGCGCCTGGACGAGATCGTGGAAAGCAGCCTGCGGCAAGCGGCCTTGTGGGACGAGGTGAAGGACGATCTGCGCCGCTCGGCCTACAGCCTCTCCGGGGGCCAGCAGCAGCGCCTTTGCATCGCCCGGGCACTGGCCGTCCAGCCCGAGGTGCTGCTAATGGACGAGCCCACCTCGGCCCTGGACCCGGCGGCCACGGCCCGCATCGAGGACCTGGTGACGGAATTGAAGAAGCAGTACACCATCGTGATCGTCACGCACAACATGCAGCAGGCGGCGCGGGTGGCCGATCGGACCGCCTTCTTCCTGAGCGGCGAGCTGATCGAGTACGGTCCCACCTCCGAGCTGTTCACCCGGCCGCGGGACCGGCGCACCGAGGACTACATCACGGGCCGCTTCGGCTAAGTGGCCGCCGGGGCTGGGGAGCGGCGGAGCGGCCCCCGGGACGGAGGAGCCGGCCGGCGGGCGGCCGCGGGAGGCGGGCGGTGCGGGTTGAACCGGCCGCGCCACCCGAGAGGAGGAGCGAAGGATGGCAAGGATCTCGTATCACGCGGAGCTGGACGCCCTGCGCCAGGACCTGCTGCGCATGGGCACCCAGGTGGAGGAGGCCATCCGCCTGGCGGTCGA
>DATCLH010000302.1:0-3911 GCA_036564035.1 Thermaerobacter sp. | reverse complement strand
CTCTGGGTGGCGGTCAGCCATCCCGGCTGGGCCCAGGAACTGGCCTTCCTCAAGGGGAAGATCCTCGCCGATCTCAACGCCGCCACCGGCGCTCCCGTGGTGCGGGACATCCGCTTCACCGCCGGGCCGCGCCGGGGTGGTGCCGCGGGGCGGTACCAGGGGGAACCGGCGTTGGGCGGCGCCCCCGCGGGGACTCGACCGGCGGGCGGCGGCACCATCGGCCCTGGGTGGCCGGCGGCCGGGGCCACAGAGGCGGTGTCGATGCGGGCCGCCACGCCCGCGGCGGGGGGAACCGGCGCCGGCGCGCCCGCCGCAGCCGGATCCGGGGGCCGGGCGTCGCGGCTCGAGGCCGAGCCTGCCGGCCTCCCGGCGGGATCCGGGGGCGACCCCGAACTGCGGGCGGCCCTGGCCCGGTGGCAGGCCGCCGCCCGGCGGCGCCGGCGGTGGGCCCTGGAGCGGGGCTGGAAGCCTTGCGCCGGGTGCGGAACCCTCTATCCCCCGGTTTCGCCCGAGGACGCCGTGTCTGGGCCGTCAGGACCGGCCGCTGCCGGGCGCCCTGAGCCTGGACCCCGTGGGGCCGGCGTCCCGACCCGCCCACTCCAGCCGGAGCCGCCGGGGTCCGGTGGCCTTCCATCGCCGGCGGGCCGGCGGGCGGGGCTGGTGGCCGGTTCCTCCGCCTCCGCCGGGCAGGGAGGGCTTTGCCCGGCGTGCCGGGCCGCGGCCGAAGAGCAGCTGCGCCAGCGGGTGCGCAGCCTGCTGGAGCGGGACCCCTGGCTCTCCTGCCTTCAGGTGGCCGCGGCCACGGGCCGCCCGCCGGCGGCGGTCGCCCGCCTGTACCGGGAGGAACGGGCGACGCTGCAGGACCAGTGGCGAGCCCGCCTGCGCTTTTGGGCCGCCCGGTGGCGAAGGGGGGACCCCTTGCCCCCGGAGGCCCGCTCCTTGCTGTTGCGCTATGCCTTGCTGCGGACGGGGCGGGAGCCGGGGGAGCTCGACCCCACCACGGCCCGGGAAGCCGTGGGGAGCCGGCTGCAGCCGCTGTGGGACGCCTGTTTCGGCCCGCCGGGTGCGGTACCTTAAAGTCGGGGGGTCGGCCGTGTTCCTCCACATCGGTTCGGACGTGATCTTGCCGTACCGGGAGATTGTCGCCATCCTGGACGCCGGGCTGTTGCGCCACTCGGCGGCCCTGCGGGACCTGATCGCCCTCCAGCAGCTGGAGAAGCGGGTCACCGACCTGTCGGCCGGGCAACCCCGCTCCATCGTGGTGGCCGATCGGGGCGTGTTCCTCTCGCCCATCTCGGTGCTGACCCTGCGGCGGCGGGGCGCTGCCTTCCTGGAGGAGCCGCCGCCCTCCTGAGGGAGCCCGGCCGGGGAGCCAGCGGGAACCGGCGGTTGACCCTGGCAGCCGTTTCCCGGGCGGCCAGGGTGTTCATGGTATAATCAACGCCGTGTCTACCCGCTGGAAGACTCGGCCCGGCGGCCGGCTCCCGGCGCGGCAGGGATAGCCGGGGTCTTGGGTGGCGGCCGGTCCGGTGGCGGGAGCGCGGGTTCTTCCAATTCCTTCTATCCCCACCGGCGACGAGGAGGCTTGGGCGTGGCGCGCACGGGTTACGACGAGAGCCAGATTCAGGTCCTGGAGGGCCTGGAGGCCGTCCGGCGCCGGCCGGGCATGTACATCGGCTCGACGGGGCCGCGGGGTCTCCACCACCTGATCTGGGAGGTGGTGGACAACGCCGTCGATGAGGCCCTGGCCGGCCGGTGCACGGCCATCACCGTCACGCTCCACGCCGACGGCAGCTGCAGCGTGCGCGACAACGGCGGCGGCATCCCGGTGGGGATCCACCCCAAGGTCGGCAAGCCGACGGTGGAAGTCGTCCTGACCATGCTCCACGCCGGCGGCAAGTTCGACGGCCAGGCCTACAAGGTCTCCGGCGGCCTCCACGGCGTGGGCGTGTCGGTGGTCAACGCCCTGTCCGAGTGGCTGGAGGTGGAGGTCCGCCGGGAGGGCCGGATCCACCGCCAGCGCTACCGCCGCGGCCAGCCCGAGACGGGCCTGGAGGTGGTGGGGACCACCGCCGCCGACGACACGGGCACCTACGTCCGGTTCAAGCCCGATCCCGAGATCTTCGAGGAGACCGAGTTCAAGTACGACGTGGTGGTCGGCCGGTTGCGGGAGATCGCCCTGCTGAATTCCGGCCTGTTCATCGAGCTGCGGGACGAGCGCACCGGCGAGCGGAACCTGTTCCAGTTCATGGGCGGGCTCCGGTCCTTCGTCGCCCTGCTCAACCGGACCAAGGAGCCGCTGCACCCCGAACCCATCAGCTACAAGGCCGAGCGGGACGGCGTCGAGGTGGAGATGGCCCTGCAGTGGACCACCTCCTACGTCGAGACGCTGTACTCCTTCGCCAACACGATCCACACCCACGAGGGCGGCACCCACGAGGCCGGGTTCAAGATGGCCCTGACCCGGGTCGTCAACGACTACGCCCGCAAGGCCAACCTGCTCAAGAACGGCGACGAGAACCTGGCCGGCGACGACATCCGCGAAGGTCTGACGGCGGTGATCAGCGTCAAGCTGCCCGAGCCCCAGTTCGAGGGCCAGACCAAGACCAAGCTGGGTAACTCGGAGGTCCGGGGCGTGGTCGACTCGGTCACCGGCGAGGCCCTGGCCACCTACTTCGAGGAGAACCCCCAGGTGGCGCGGCGCGTCGTCGAGAAGGCCGTCACCGCCATGCGCGCCCGGGAGGCGGCCCGCAAGGCCCGGGAACTGACCCGGCGCAAGTCGGCCCTGGAGGTCACCGCCCTGCCGGGCAAGCTCACCGACTGTACGGTTCGCGATCCGGCGATGGCCGAGCTGTTCATCGTCGAGGGCGACTCGGCCGGCGGGTCGGCCAAGCAGGGCCGGGACCGGCGGTTCCAGGCGGTCCTGCCCCTGCGGGGCAAGATTCTGAACGTGGAGAAGGCGCGGCTGGACAAGATCCTGGCCCACGACGAGATCCGCGCCCTGATCACCGCCATCGGCACCGGCATCGGCGACGAGTTCGACATCCACCGGGCTCGCTACCACAAGATCATCCTGATGACCGATGCCGACGTGGACGGGGCCCACATCCGCACCCTGCTGCTGACCTTCTTCTTCCGGTACATGCGACCGCTGATCGAGGCGGGTTACGTGTACATCGCCCAGCCGCCCCTGTATCTGGTCCGGCAGGGCAAGGAGGAACACTATTTCTACGACGACGAGCAGCTGGAGGCGTTCTTCCGCCAGATCGGCAAGCGGATGCCGGCCCAGCGCTTCAAGGGTCTGGGCGAGATGAACGCCGAACAGCTGTGGGAGACGACGATGAACCCCGAGACCCGGACGCTGCTTCAGGTCACCCTGGAGGACGCCATGGCGGCCGACCAGATCTTCTCCATCCTGATGGGCAGCCGGGTCGAGCCGCGGCGGGAGTTCATCGAGCAGCACGCGCGCAAGGTCCGGTTCCTGGACACCATCGGCTGAACGCCAGCGGCGGACGAACCGGCCCCGCCCCGGGCCACACCCGCGGGCGCCCCCGCCGGGCGTGCCCAGGGGCCGCCGGGGCCGGAGGGCCCGCGCCCGGCACGGAGCACGGAGGACGAGGAGCGACGCGATGGCTGAGTACACCCACGGCAAGATCCTCCCCATCGACATCGAGGAGGAGATGAAGCAGTCCTACATCGATTACGCCATGAGCGTCATCGTGAACCGGGCCTTGCCCGACGTGCGGGACGGGCTCAAGCCGGTTCACCGGCGGATCCTGTACGCCATGCGGGAAGGGGGCAACACCCCCGACAAGCCCTTCAAGAAGTCCGCCCGCACCGTGGGTGACGTGCTGGGCAAGTACCATCCCCACGGCGACGCCGCGGTCTACGACGCCCTGGTGCGCATGGCC
>DATCLH010000301.1:0-4531 GCA_036564035.1 Thermaerobacter sp. | reverse complement strand
CCCTTGGTCCTGGCCTACATCCGCTGGGACTTCCCCCTGCACCTGCGCTGGTTTCTCTGGGGCCCCTTCGCCGCCTTCGGCCTGGTCTTCGGCTGGCCGCCGGCCGGCGCCGTGGCGCTGTCCGCCGGGCTCTACTTCTTCTTCACCGTCATCGTCTGGGGCACGATCTACTACCATCTGCGCACGGGCACGACCCTGTGGAACTTCTTGCGCTTCTGGAAGCTGGTGCTGAAGAACGCCGACTCGACCAGCGGCAACGCCCAGGAGCAGCTGCCCAAGTCCTTCCTCACCCTGGCCCTCTGGTACCACGGGCTGGTCCGGGCCGCGGCAGCCCTGGCCCCTGGTGGTGCGACGGTGGCCGCGGGCGGGGCCGGGGCGGCGGGGGCGGCGGGCAGCGCGGCCGCCGCCGCGACGGGGCCGCTGGCGGCCGCCCTGGCGGTGCTGCCCGTCTTCGCCTTTGGCCTGGCCGTCGTTGCCTACGCAGCCCTGGTCCACCGCGTCGGGTTCAACTGGCGGCCGGCCGAGTACCCGGACTATGCCACGGCGCCGGCGCCGCTGCCGCGGCCCTCCCGGCGGGTGGTGGTGATCGTCATCGACGGGTGCCGGAAGGACAAGCTGGAACGGGCCGAGACCCCGTTCCTCGACTGGCTGGCCGCCCGGGGCACCCGGTTCGACCGCATGGAGACGGTCTACCCGGCGCGGACCGTGGTCTGCTTCAGCTCCATGTTCACCGGCACCTACCCCCGGGAGCACGGCATCACCAGCAACCTGGTGCTGCGGCTGGGGGTGCGGGTCGAGAGCGTCTTCGACGTGCTGGCGCGCCACGGCCGCCGGGGCGTGCTCCTGGGCATCGCCCACCTGATCGACGCCTTCGGCGGGGACGTGCGGGCCATCACCAGCGTGCAGAACGGGGACGAGGTGGACGGCAACATCATGGCCGCGGCCCGGGAGATCCTCCAGCGGGACGACCCGGACCTCCTGATCGTGCAGCTCATCGCCACCGACCAGACGGGCCACGCCCGCGGGGTCCACTACCCGGAGTACCTCCAGCGTATCCGCGAGGCCGACGCCCACATCGAGGCCTTCTTCGCCTGGATGCACCGCCGCGGCTACACCCGCGACGCCACCTTCCTGATCTGCGCCGACCACGGCCAGGGCGACGGCATCGGCGGCCACGGCCACCTGGGCGAGGGCGAGCGCTGGGTGCCCTTCTTCCTGGCTGGGGCCAACGTGGCCCGCGGCCGGCGGGTCGACCGTCACCACAGCATCGTGTCGGTGGCCGGCACCCTGATGTACCTGTTGGGGCTGCCCTTGCCCCGTCGCGCCCGGGGGCCCGTCCTGGAAGAGGCCCTGCAGCCCGGTGCGCCCGACCTGACCGGCGACCTGGATCGCTACTTCCACGCCGCCGGGGCAGCCACCACCGGGGACGAACCGGCCGCGGCCCGGCCGGCGGCCCGCCGCGGCCATGGGACCGGCGTGCGGCCCCGGGCTGCCGCGGGGAGGGGGCGGCGGTGAGGCGGTCGCCGGGGGCGGTCCGGCCGGGGGGCGAACCGCGAGGCGGCGGGCCGGTTTTTCCCGGATCCGGGGCCGGGGGACAGGGGGCGCAAGCGCCGCTGGTGGTCGTCTTCCTGCCGGCCCTGAACGAGGCCGAGGCCATCGGCGACGTCCTCCGCCGCATCCCGCGGCCCGCCTGGCCGGGCTGGCGCACCCTGGTGCTGGTCCTGGACGACGGCTCCACCGACGGCACCGCCCAGGTGGCGCGGGCCGCCGGCGCCGATCTGGTGGTCCGGCACCCCCGCAACCGGGGCCTGGGCTACACCGTCCGCCAGGGCCTGCGCCTGGCCTACCGCCTGGGGGCCGACGCCGCCGTGATGATCGATGCCGACGGCGAGTACCCGCCGGAGGCCATCCCCGATGTGCTGGCGCCCATCGCCGCCGGCCGGGCGGACTACGTGCTGGGCTCCCGCTTTCGCGGCCGCATCGAGGGCATGCGCTGGTACCGGCGGCTGGGGAACCATGCCTTCACCCTGCTGCAGGCGCTGATCCTGCGCCGGTGGATCAGCGACGGCCAGACGGGCCTGCGGGCCTTCAGCCGCCCGGTCCTCCGCCGCTGCCGGATCGTCCACGACTACAACTACGCCCAGGTCATGACGCTGAACATCCTGCGCCAGGGTTTCCGGCTGGCGGAGGTGCCCATCCCCTACCGGTTCCGCCGGACGGGCCAATCCTTCATCCGCTTCCGGGACTACGCCCGCCGGGTGCTGCCCGCCATGGTGCGGGAGCTGCGGCTGCCGGTGGAGGGGAGGGCGGAGGGGCCGCCTGCGGGATCCCGCCCGGTGGCGGTGCGGGCGGCCCGGTCCCGGGGACGAGCGGTCGGGGCCCGGGCGGCTCGGGCTCCGGTGGTCCTGGCCGGTGGCCCTGGAGACCATCCCGATCTGCCGCGGCGGGGGATCCGGGCGGCTCGGGCCCGGGTCGTCCTGGCCGGAGCCCGGGTGGGCGGTGGTTTCCCGTGGGCGGCAGGGTTTCTCCCGGGTGCTGGGGCGGCGGCGACGGCGGGCGACGGCCCGCCCCGGGCCGAGGGGCTGCGCAGCGGACCTTCGTCCGGCGGCCGGGCCCCCGGGCCGGCGACGGCGGCGGGTAGGGGTTATGCAGGCTAGCGTTTTCAGCGATCGCGCCGCGGCGGTCCCGCGGGCCGCCGCCTGACGCCTTGGCGAACCGTTGGACAGCGACAACCCAGGCCGGACGAACCGGCCCCCCAGGGGCCGGAAGGACCGGTTCCCAGAGAGGGTCCCAGAGAGGGCCGGAGGACGGCCCCGAAACGGGCCGGGAGGAACCGGCCGAAAAGGGAGGGTTGCAGGATGGTCGGAGGGATCCAGGCAGGACACTCCCGGCGCCCCCGCGCCGGGCGAGGGTGGGGACGGCGGATCGCCCTGGCGGCGGTCCTCGTGCTGGCGGTGCTGGCCCTGGCCGCATGCGGGCGCGGGGAGGACCGGCCGGGAAGCGTGTCGGTCGACCCCGAGAGCTCGACCCCTTCGGTGTCGGGGACGGGCACCCATAGCGGCAGCGCCTCGGGAACCCACAGCGGCAGCGCCACCGGGAGCCATGCCCACGCCGGCGCCGAGGCGGGCCACGTGGAGCCCAAGCCTGCCGGGGCGAGCCAGGTCGACGTCACCCTGAAGGAGTGGGCCATCGAGGTCGAACCGGCCCAGGTCAAGGCCGGCCAGGTCTACTTCCTGGTGACCAACGCGGGCCCCGTGCATCCCCACGAGCTGGTGATCATCCGCTCCGACGCCGAGCCCGAGGAGCTCCCCGTGGTGGAGGGCCGGGTGCCCGACGACCAGGTGGAGTTCGTCGGTGAGGTGGAGGCCTTTGCCGCGGGCAGCCAGGCTTCCGGGGTGTTCGACCTCGAGCCCGGCCGCTACCTCCTGATCTGCAACATCGTGGAGGGCGAGGGCGAGCACGCCGTCAGCCACTTCGAAGAGGGCATGGTGGCCGAGCTGACCGTGACGCCGTGAGGCCGCCCGGTGGCGGACGAGATCCCGTGGTCACGAAGGGGATGAGGTGCTTGCGAGCCGCGATGCGACGGGTCCTGGCGCCGGCGGCCCTGCTGGCGCTGGCCGCGTTCGTCCTGTCGGGGTGCGGGTCCCTGGGCGGCGGGGAGACGAAGGAGCTGGTGGTCTACTCCAGCCGGACCCAGAGCCTGGTCCACCCGCTGCTGGAGCAGTTCGCCCGGGAGACGGGCATCGACATCAAGGTCCGTTACGGCAGCACGGCGGAGCTGGTCAACACGATCCTGGAAGAGGGTGACCGCAGCGCGGCCGACGTCCTGTACCTGTCCGACGCCGGCGGCTGGGGGCCCCTGCGGGAGGCCGGCCTGCTGGCGGAGCTGCCCCAGGACGTGCTGGAGAAGGTCGACCCCCGGTTCCGCTCGCCCGACGGCCAGTGGGTCGGCGTCTCGGGCCGGTCCAAGGTGATCGTCTACAACAAGAACAAGATCGACCCCGAGCGCGACCTGCCCGATTCGGTCCTCGACCTGACCGACCCCAAGTGGAAGGGGCGCTTCGGCTGGGCCCCCACCCACGGCGAGTGGCAGATCCTGGTGACCGCCATCCGCCTGACGAAGGGCGAGGAGGCGGCCCGCCAGTGGCTGGAGGGCATGAAGGCCAACGAACCCAAGGAGTACCCCAACCTGATCAGCATCGTCCGGGCCGTGGCCGACGGCGAGATCGACATCGGGGTCGCCAACCACTACTACGTGCCGCGCCTCATGGAGGAGCTGGGCCCCGATTTCGCCGCCCGCAACTACTTCCTGAAGAACGGTGACCCCGGGGCGGTGATCGACGTGACCGGGGCGGCGATCCTGAAGGCCACCGACAACCGCGAGGCGGCCGAGCGGTTCGTCCGCTTCCTGCTGAGCGAGGAGGCCCAGCGCTACTTCACCCAGGAGACCAAGGAGTACCCGATGATCGCCGGCATCCCCCTGCCGGAAGGGGTCCCGCCCATGGAGGAGCTGGACCCGCCGGCCATCGAC
>DATCLH010000300.1:0-5686 GCA_036564035.1 Thermaerobacter sp. | reverse complement strand
CGGCCAGCAGGCCCGGGCCGCCGCACCCTGCGGCTGCGGGCCGGGCGCCGCCTGGGCGAGCCTGTCGAGCACCAGGACACCGGCCAGCGCCACGGCGACCGGCGGCGCCGGTCGGGGGGTATCGAGCAGCCACACCGCCGTGCCGGTGGCGAAGAGGACCAGGCGGGTCAGGTGGAACCCGAGATCGCCCCACCCCCGGTGTCCTTCCGATTGCCACGGGTCTTTCCACGGGTCCACGCCCATTCCCCCCACCGGCCGCCCGGTCGCCGGGCCGGCGACGATCCGGTGCGGCCGGCCTGCCCCCGCTCGCCCACCCCTTCGGCGCCCGAGCCCACCCGCCGGCTTCCGCCACCCGGTCCCTCGGTCTTGCCTTTCGTCGCCGCCCCGGGGCCTGCGGCAGCCGCCCGGCCAGCCCGGCGGATCGTCGGTCGCGGTGGGCCGGCAAGAGCCGGGTCTAGGCCGGCGGGCGCCGAAGGCCCATGATCCCGGCCGTTCCGGCCAGCACGCCCATCAGCACCAGGACCGCCACCGCCGGCCCCTGGGCCGCACCCGGGCCGCCGAAGACAAAGGCCTCGCGCAAGCCGTCCAAAGCCCAATACACCGGGCTGAGCCGCGCCACCTCCTGCAGGGACACGGGGACGACGTCCAGGGGCCAGAAGGCGCCCCCCAGCATGGCCGCAAGGGTGCCGACCAGGGACCCCGCGGCATTGATCTGCCGGGAGGTGCGGGTGAATCCCGCCACGGCCAGCGCAATGCCGCACGCGGCCACCAGCAGCGCCCCCACCGGCAGAGCGATGGCCGGCACACCTGCGGCGAACCAGGGGGCACCGGCCAGGGCGGTGACGCCCACCATGGCTGCCGCCTGCAAAAGCCCGATGAGAAACAGGGCCCCGGCGTGGCCCGCCACCACCTCGCCGTAGGTGGCCCCGGCCACCAGCGAGCGGGACAGCGTCCCCAGCTCCCGTTCCCGGTGCAGGGCGGCCGCCTGGGTGATCAAGGAGACCAGGGCAAACATCGCCCAGAACCCGAAGACCGTGCGCAGCAGCGGGAAGCGGTCCGGCTCCGCCGCAGGCCGCGGCCCCTCGACGACCACCGGCACCGGGCCGGCCGGGTTCCCGGTCACCAGACCGGCCACCACGGCCCGGATCCGCGCGGCCTCCACGCCAGGCTCGGCCCTCGGGCCGTACCAGATCTCGAGCCGCGGCACACCGGCATCCACCGAGCGCGAGAACCCGTCCGGCACCCAGAGCACCACCCGCTCCCGACCCTGGTGCAGGCGGGCCAGGGCTTCCTCCCGCCCCAGCCGCTGGAGGTCCATGGGCGTCGCCGACAGGCCGTCCAGCAAAGGCCCCACCCAGGGCCCCTGGTCTTCCACCACCACCGCCAGCCGCGGTGGCGCACCGGATGGGACGAACAGGCTGGCGACCACGCCGCCGAAGAACAGGGGCACGATCAAGAGCCACAGCAGGTTGAGCGGCCGGCGCAACGTCCCGCGCGTGGTGGTGACCGCAATGGCCGCCACCCGCCGCCAGGCGCCGCCTCCCAGCGGGCGCGCCTCCATCTCCACGGTCATCCCTCCCCCGCCGCTCGTGCCAGGAGCCGGTCCGCGGCCCAGCCCAACGCCACCAGCCCCACCCCCACCGCGGCCAGGCGCAGGCTCTCGTCCCGAACGGCCGCCGGTCCCGCGCCGGCCATCAATTGCAGGTAGCCGTCCAGCATCCAGCGGTTGGGGATGAAGCGGGAGATCCGCGCCAGGATCTCGGGAAAGATGAAGAGGGGCATCATCGAGCCGCCCAGGAACGCCAGCAACTGGGCCAGGGCGATGCTGACCCCCTCCTGGACCTCCGGAGACCGGGCGAACCCCAGCAGCAGGGCATTGACGCCCGTCGCCGCCAGGGTGGCCCCCAGGGTGAGGAGCATCCAGCCGCCGAGATGGCCCCAGTGGACGCCGAACAGCCCGCGGGTGACCAGGGCCATGACCCCCATGAAGATCAGGCCCACGGCCATGCTGCCCAGGAAGGTCCCCAGCAGGTACGCGGCGTGGCTGACGCCTCCGGCCCGGACGCGCAGGTAGACACCCGTGCCGCGATCGGTGACGTAGGCCTTGGTCCCCTCACGGGTCGCCAGGTAGATCATCATCACCGCCATGCCGGCCGCGTAGTAGGCCATGGCGTCCACCGGCGGGGGGCTGCCGCCCGCCCCCACCGGCCCTTGCTCGCCCACCGGCGGGGGTGCCGGGCGGATGGCGATGTCCATCGGCACCGGCTGGCCTGGGGCGGCCCCGCCGGCTGCGCCGGATCCGGCCACCGCCGCCTCCCGGGCCAGGGTCTCCACCACGGAAGCCGGGACCGTCCCGGGCTCGGCAATCACCCTCAGCGGCTCCCGGGGGAATCGGGCCGGCAGGACCAGCGCCGCCTCCACCCGCCGCTGCCGGACGGCCGTCAAGGCGGCTTCGCCCGACGCGTACCGTTCGATGTGGACCCATCCGTCCGCCTCACCCGCCGCCAGGACCTGTTCCACCGCGGGCGCCGCCTCCTGCCCGGCCGGGATGACCACCCCCACCCGGTAGGGCCGTTCGGGCCGGTATTCGGGGGAGAAGGCCTGCCGCAGGCTCACCCCCAACACCAGGTTGAAGGCCAGCGGCAGGAGGAACAGGATCAGCACCCCGTGCCAGTCCAGCACGAAGCGCAAGAGCTGGTTGGCCGCGATGATCGCAGCCTGTCGCAACCCGGTCATGGCCACTCCCCCTAATCCCGCAAGGCCCGCCCTGTCAGGGCCAGGAAGACCGTCTCCAGGTCGGGCGTCTCCAGGCGCATCCCGCGCAGCGGGATGCCCAGGCGAACCAGTTCCCCCACCACTGGCGCGGCCTGCTCCGGTCCCTGGGGCAGGAGGAACCGGGCTTCGCCGCCCGTCACCTCCACCGGCACGCCCAACCGGCGCGCCACCGTCTCGGGGTCCACGTCGCCGTGCACCTGGTCCCACGGGAGGCGCAGGAGGGCGGCATCACCGGCCAGGGCCCTCACCTCGTCCAGCGGTCCCTGGGCGATGATCCGGCCGTGGTCCATGATGGCCACCCGCCGGCAGAGGAACTCCACTTCCTCCATGTAGTGACTGGTGTACAAGACGGCGATCCCGGAGGCGGCCAGCTTCCGGATCGCCTCGAGGATGTGGCGGCGGGATTGGGGGTCGATGCCCACGGTGGGTTCGTCCAGCAAGAGCAGGCGCGGCCACCCCAGAAGGCCGATGGCGATGTTGAGCCGCCGCTTCATGCCGCCGGAGAACCGCTCCACCCGCTGGCCCGCGTGTTCCGCCAGACCCACCAGGCGCAGCGCCTCGGCAATCTGGCGGCGCCCTTCGGGACCCCGCAGGCCGCGCAGGGCTGCGAAATGGGCCATGTTCTGGGCGGCCGTCAACTCGGGGTAGAGGGCGAGATCCTGGGGGACCACCCCCATCAGCCGCTGGGCGTCGCGCCGGCGGGTGGCCAGCGAGAAGCCGCCCACCTCGACCTCCCCGCCGTCCGGCCGCAACAGGCCCGCGATGACGGCCAGGGTGGTGCTCTTGCCGGCGCCGTTGGGCCCAAGGAGCCCGAAGGTCTCGCCGGGTTTCACCGTAAAGGAGACCCCGTGGACCGCCACCTTCTCCCCGAAGCGCTTGTCCAGGTTTCGCACCACCAGCACCGGCTGGTGGTCGGGCCCGGGACGCAGGGGCGGCCCTTCGGATTCGGGGCCGCCACGGCGGCGGGCGGTCTCGTCCGGGCCCGCGACGTCGTTGGGATGGAGGCGCGCCGTCATGGTGTTCCACCCCCGGTGTGGCGTTCTGCGCTCTGCCGGTTCCGATGGTAGGGGGCCCGGCAGCGTCCCGGTAGTGACTGCGGTCATGACTTGAAGGTCCCCGGCGGAGGCCGCACCGGCGGGGGTGGCGGGCTCGAGACGGGGCAAAGGGGCCCCAAGGGCATACCCAGGGCCCCGAGGGTGCGCTATACTCAGGGTGACTGTGCGCATATTTGTGCACATAGGTCGGCGTCCCGGCGCGGGAAGGGCCGGCCGCCGCAGGGTCGCCGGGCCGCGAGGCCGCGGATCGGCGGCAGCGCCGCGGGACGGCGGTCCAGCGGCGGAAGGGCGGAGAGGGGGCCGCGGGCGTGGAGCTGGTCCGCATCGGCGACAAGGTGATCGACCGGCAGCGGATCTACCGCATGGTCGACCGCATCCTGGAGCTGCGCGCCTCAGGCCTTTCCCAGCAGGATGTGGCCCACGAGCTGGGCATCGACCGGACCCTGGTCTCCCGCCTGGAAAGCCTGGGGGAGGTGCGCCGGGGGCAGAAGCTGGGCCTGGTGGGCTTCCCCGTCGGCAACCGCGAGGCCCTGGAAGAGGTGGCGCGCAGCGAGGGCGTCGACTTCGTGTGGCTGCTCACCGAAGAGGAGCGCCGGCGCTTCATCGGCGAGCGCAGCGGCGCCGCCCTGCTGAACGACCTGATGGCGCTGATCGCCCGGGCCCGGGAGCTGGATCACCTGATCTTCCTGGGGTCGGACATGCGGATCCGGCTGGTCGAGGCCCTCTTGGGGCCCGACCGGGTGACGGGCATCCAGATCGGCACGTCGCCCATCACGGAGGACCGCTTCGTCGATCCGGAGGCCCTCCGCCAGCTGATCCGGCAGCTACGGGTGCCCCGGGAGGACCGCAGCGGGCGCGAATCCGCGCCCCGCGAGGCCGTGCCCCAGGGGCCCGGGGCCCGGGGCGAGCGCACCCCGCGGGAAGCCAGCCGCCGGGACCCCCACGGCGATCAGGCGCCCGCAGCCGGGGACGAACCGGCCCCGCCGGATCCACGGCCCGCCGCCGGGCTGCCCGCCGGCAGGGCCTGATCCGGATCGGGCCCGGCTCTGAAGTGGGAGACGGTTTTTCGGGATTGGAGGTCACCGGATGCATCCGTTCCGGCAGTTCGTCAACCCCCATCTGGGCGAGCTCCTCGAACAGATCCAGATGGATAAGCGCTTCGTGCGCGGGCAGGGGTGCTGGCTGTGGGACGACCAGGGCCGGCGCTACCTCGACTTCGTCGCCGCCTACGGCGCCTTGCCCTTCGGCTTCAACCCGCCCGAGATCTGGGCGGCCCTGGAGGCGGCCCGCGACCGGGGCGAGCCCTCGTTCATCCAGCCCTCCTTCCTGGAGGCCGCCGGCGAGCTGGCCCGGCGCCTCATCGAGGTGGCGCCGGCGGGGCTGCGCTACGTCACCTTCGCCAACAGCGGCGCCGAAGCGGTGGAGGCGGCCATCAAGCTGGCCCGGGCGGCCACCGGCCGGCCGCGGATCCTCTCCACGGAAAACGCCTTCCACGGTAAGACCTTCGGCGCCCTGTCGGCCACCCACCGGTCCGCCTACCAGGAGGCCTTCTTCGCCCCCGCCCAGGGGTTCGACAAGGTCCCCTACGGCGACGTAGCCGCCCTGGAGGCGGCACTGGAAGCGCGCCCGGGCGAATACGCCGCCTTCCTGGTCGAGCCCATCCAGGGGGAGGGCGGCATCGTCGTGCCGCCACCGGGCTACCTGCGGGAGGCCCGGGAGGTCTGCCGCCGCCACGGCGTGCTGTTCATCGTCGACGAGGTCCAGACGGGCCTCGGGCGCACGGGGACCCTCTTCGCCTGCCAGGCGGAGGGGGTTACGCCCGATGCCATGACCCTGGCCAAGGCCCTGGGCGGCGG
>DATCLH010000299.1:0-4979 GCA_036564035.1 Thermaerobacter sp. | reverse complement strand
TTGCCGGGCATCGGTCCCGCCCTGGCCCAGCGGATCGTGGCCGATCGGGAGGTCAACGGTCCCTTTCGCCGGCCCCAGGACCTGACCCGGGTGGCTGGCATCGGTGCCAAGACCCTGGAGAAGCTGCTGCCCTACATCACGGTGGGCCCGTAGCGCCGCGGGTTCAGGCGCGCGGCGTGCCCGCGAGGGCGGATCGTGTCCCGGTCCCTGCCGGGGCCGGGGCCGGGGAACGCCGTGGCAGGTCCGGGGTGGGATGCCCAAGCGGTGACCCCCGGGCGGTGGGACCGGCCCGTGGGCGAGGCCGTTCACCCCTGGAGGTCCCGGCTTTCTTGCAGCGTGCGACCCCCATCCCTTGGGCGGTGGATCTGCCGGGGCGCGGTACCGCCGTTGCGGCGGGAGGTGGGCGGGTGCTCGGCCGCACGGGGTGGATGCTGGCCTACATGGCGTCCGTCGGGGCGTGGACCCTGCTCCGCTGGCCGGCTTACCGGGCGGGGCCCCCGCCCCGGCCGCCGTCCCCCTGGGAGGCCGTCCTGGCAGGCGCGGCGGCCGTCGTGATCCTGCTGGCCCTGGCGGACCGGACCTGGTGGGGCGGGCGGCGGGGGAGGAACCGGGGAACGCGCCCTCTCGCTGCGGTGCCCCGGGCGGGCGGCGGGGCCGGCATGGCCGTGGCCTGGGGAGGCGATGGCGGGCACGGGTGCCGGAGTCCCGCCATGGCGGGGGTTTCCTTGGCGACGGGTCACCCTGGCGTCAATCGTCAGGGCGCCCGAGGCCGCCTGCATCCGGGGGGCCCGGTGCCGGCAGCTCCTTTCGCCGCTGCTGCCGCCGCCCTTCCCGCCGTCCTGCTGGCCGGGCTGGCCGCGGCGGCCGGCTGGCTGGCGGCGGAGACCTGGGTGTGGGCGGCCTGGCGACCGGCGGCGTGGGCGGACGAGGAGACGGTCACGGTCGCCGGGTACCTGGAGGACGATCAGCGGCTGGCGGTCACCGCCATCGACGGGACCCCCGTCCAAAGCCGCCTCCGGGTGCGGTGGCCCCAGGCGCGGTCGGGTGGGGACGGCGGGCCTCCGCCGGTGGGGGTTCCCGTGACCGTCACGGGTGTGCTGCGCCCGCTGCGTCCCGCCACCAATCCCGGCGGCTACGACGACCGGGCCGCCGGCCTGCGGGAGGGGTTCGCCTTCGAGTTGCGCGCCGCCGCGCCGCCGCGGATCGACGGCCCGCCGCGGCCGGTGGCCCAGGTGACCCGGGCGCTCGGGGCCCTGCAACAGGTCCTGCTGGATGGCCTGGCGGCCACCCTGCCGCCGGGCCCCCAGGGGGTGGCGGCGGCCCTCCTCTTCGACCGCCGGGAAGGCCTCTCGGTCACGGCCCGGGACGCCCTGGCGGAGACGGGGCTCATCCATGCCCTGGCGGTGTCGGGCCAGCACGTGGCCATGGCGGCCGCCCTGGCCACCTGGACTGCGGGCTGGGCCCGGTGGCTACCCCGGCGCCGCCGCCTGGCCGCGACAGCGGTGGTGCTCCTCTATGCGGGTTTGACGGGCGGACCGCCCTCGGTGCTGCGGGCCACCGCCGTCTTCGTCCTGGCGGAGGCGGCCCGGGCCCTGGGCCGCCCGGTGTACCCGGTGGAGCTCTTGGTGTGGGCCGGGTTCGTCCAGGCCGCGTGGCGCCCGCTGGTCCTGCTCGATCCCGGTTTTCAGCTCTCCTTCGCGGCGACCGCCGGGCTGGTCTTGCTGGCGGACCCGCTGCGCCAGGCCTGGCGCCGGCGCTGGCACCGGTGGGCGGCAGGCTCCGGGACGAACCCGGGCGGGCCGCCCCAGGGTGCGGGTCATGCCTGGATCACTGTCCTGGGCGGTGCCGAGGTCGTTCCCGCTGGCGGGCGCGGGGGCCGGGGAGTTCCTGCGCCCGGCGGGCCGGGTGGCCGGGAAGCAGCCCTGGCGGTCCGCAGGCTGGCATGGTCCGCGGGTCGCGTGGTGGGGTGGGCGGGCGACGCGCTGGCGGTCACCGCCGCGGCACAGCTGGCGGTGATGCCGGTGCAGGTGGCCCTCTTCGGCCGCCTCCCCCTGGCGGCGCTGGTTGCCAATCTGGTGGTGGTCCCGCTGTCGGCCGTCGCCCTCGTGGCCGCCGCCGCGGCGGCGGCCGGCGGCGCGCTGCTGGTCCCGGCGGCCGGGAGCGTGCTGGGAGAGGGCGTGGTCCACGACCTGGCGCGGGCAGTGGGCTGGCCGGCGGAGGTCAGCCTGACGGCCATGGTCCGGGCGGCCATGCTGGCCGGTACCCTGCCGGCGGCCGGCGTGCAACTGGCCCCGGCGGCCGCCGGGTGCATCGCCCTGGCGGCAGGATGGGTCGTGGGGCAGCTGGGCGACGGGCGGCCGGGATTCGCCCGCCGGTTGCGCCCCCGGCCGCTGCCGGCGGGACGCCGGCTGGCTCCCGCCGCCGGGGCGGTGGTGGCGGCCCTGCTGCTCTCGGCCTGGGTGGACCGCCCGCCGCCCGCCGGCACCTGGGAGGCGTGGTTCCTGGACGTCGGGCAGGCGGACGCGATCCTCCTGCGCTTTCCGGGCGGGCGCACGGCCCTGGTCGACACTGGCGGTCGCGCCCTGCAGCCGCCCGAGGGCCGGTACTGGCCCGGTCCGGCCCCGGCGATCCCCGATGCCGTGGGGGAACGGGTCACGGTGCCGGTGGTCCGCCGGCTGCTGGGCCGGGGGCCGGACCTGCTGGCGGTGACCCACGCCGACCGGGACCATGCAGGAGGCGCGGGCGCGGTGCTGGAGCGCCTGGGTGCGGGGACCGTCTGGCTTGGCGGCGTGCCTGGGGCACCCCTGGATCGGGCGCTGGTACGCTTGGCCGGCGCCAAGGGCATCCCGCTGCTGCGGCCCCACGCGGGCTGGCAGTGGCGACCGGCTCCGGGTTGCACCGTCGACGTCCTCCATCCCCAGCCGTTAGGGCCGTCCGGGTTGTCTGGGCCCCCGGCGGGTTCGTCCTGGCAGTCGGGGCCCGCGGCGGGGGCGGCCGGCGTGTCTAGGCCCGCGGCGGGGCCGGGCAGGGTGTCGGGCCCCGTGGCGGGGCCGGGCGGGGCGTCGGGGCCCGCGGTGGGGCCGGGCGGTGGCGGCCCGGCCGACGGCGTCGCCGGTGGCGAAGGCCGGGAAGGCGGCGAGGGCGGAGACGGCGGGGCCGGCACGGCGCTGGCGCCGGCCGGGGAGAACGACCAGTCCCTGGTCCTCCGTATAGCGTGCGGCGGCCCTCGCCTGCTGCTGGTGGGCGATCTGGAGCGGGCCGGTGAGGAGGAGCTCTTGCGCCGCGGCGTGGACCTGCGGGCGGACGTCCTCAAGGTCGCCCACCACGGCTCCCGGGGCGCGACCACGCCGGCCTTCCTGGCGGCGGTGGCCCCGCGGCTGGCCGTGGTCTCCGTGGGGCCGAACCCGTACGGCCTGCCTCACGTGGAGACCTTGGCCCGCCTGCGGCGGGCCGGCATCCCGGTCCTGCGCACCGACCGGCTCGGCGCCATTCGCATCCGGGCGGAGGCCGGCGGCCATCTGGAGGTCCGGGCCATGGCCCCGGGCGGCGGCCGCCCTGGGGGACCGTAAGGGCTGCCGGTGGTCCCCGGTGGGGCGCGGGAAGGAAGACGGCTGCCGCGTTCCACCTCCGTCGGGTACCATCGGGGTGATGCCTTCACAGCCGGTACGCCCCTGGGGGGTACGCCCTTGGAATCCCGACCTGCCGCCGAGGTCCTGGCGGCCATCCAACGGGGAGCGATCGAGCCCGTCTACGTGCTGCACGGGCCGGAGACCTACTGGCACGACGCCATCGTGCGGGCCCTGCGGGCGGCTTTGCTGCCCGGGGACGATGTGCTGAACTACGCCCAGCTGGACGGCCGGGCGACCCTGCCCGCCGAGGCGGTGGAACAGGCCCGGACCATCCCCTTCCTGGCCGAGCGCCGCCTGGTGGTGGTTAAGGAGGCGGCCTGGCTGGCCAGCCGCGGGGGCGCGGCGGGCGGTGGCGGTGGAGCCGGCCCCGAAGGCGGCCGGGATGGCGACGGCCGTTCCGGGGCCGGCCGGGCCGGCACCGGGGGGCAGGGGGACACGGCGCACGGCGACGAAGGCGCCGATGCCGCCACCCCCTGGCCGGCCGGGGCCGCCGGGGAGGGACGGCCGGGGCGGGGTCGTGCCGGTTCGTCCGCCGGTGGGGGGCGGAGCGCGGGGGAGGCCGTCGACGGCGCCCTGCTCGAGTACCTGGAGGATCCCTCGCCGACTTCGGTCCTGGTGATCTGCCACCCGCCGGACCTGGACGGGCGGCGGGCCGTGGTCCGGCGCCTGCGGCAGCAGGGCTGGGCGGTGGCCTGCCACCCCCTGCGGGACGAGGCCCTGGCGCGCTGGCTCGTCCAGCGGGCCGCCGCCTGGGGGAAGGAGCTGGAACCCGAGGCGGTGGCGTGGCTGGTTGAGTCGGGGGAGCCCGATCTGCAGCGCCTGGAGAGCGAGATCGCCAAGGTGGCGACCTACGTGGGATCGCAGCCCCGGATCGGCGCCGCCGACCTGCGTGCCGTGGGGGTGGCCGTGGCCACGGCCGGGGTCTTCGAGCTGGTCGACGCCATCGTCGCCGGGCGCCGCCGGCAGGCCATGGAGCTGGTGGGTCGCCTTCTGGACGGCAACGAGCCGCCCCTGCGCCTCTTGGCTCTCATCACCCGCCAGTACCGGATCCTGGCCTATGCCGCCAGCCTGCGCCGGCAGGGGGCTGACGCGGCCCGCCTGCAGGAGGTGCTCCAGCTGCACCCCTTTGTGGCGCGCAAGGCGTGGCAGCAGGCCCGGGCCATGTCGCCGGAGCGGGCGGTGGCGGCCCTGGAGGCCGTCCTCGAGACCGACGTGGGCATCAAGCAGGGGCGCTGGCCGGCCCGCCTCGGCCTGGAGCGGCTGGTCTGGATCCTGTCCGGCATGGGGGCCCCCGGTGGAGCGACCGCGGGGCAGGCCGCACCGGCCGGCCCGCCGCCGGCGAGGGGACGC
>DATCLH010000298.1:0-7505 GCA_036564035.1 Thermaerobacter sp. | reverse complement strand
AAAAAGAGCTGGCGCTCCTCCTCGCTCAACTCCAGCCAGGGATCGGGGCTCACGGGGTCCTCCCCCCGTGCGGGTCCGGCCCGGGTTCGGCCGCGGCAACGTCATCGCCCGCGGGCCCGGCCGAGACGGCCCCGGCGGTCTCAGGGGCCCCGGCGGCGGCCGCCGTCTCCCCCGGGGACTGCACCCCCCCTGGTTCCCCGGGTCCCTCCGGCTCCGCCGCCGCGGCCGCCCCCGGGATCGCCTGGACGGCCTGCCACTCGGCCGGCGCCAGGACCTGCTGGGGCTGCAGGACCAGGATCAGCCGGTCGCCGTGGCGGGCGATCCCTTCGATGAAGCTGGCGTCCACGGCCAGGACCTCCGCCGGCGGTTCGATGGTGCCGCCCGGCAGGCGAATGACCTCGGAGACGGCGTCCACCACCAGCCCCACCACCGTGGCGCCCAGCTCCACCACCACGATGCGGGTGCTGCGCTCCCGTTCCCCCTGGGCGAGGCCCAGGCGGCGGCGCAGGTCCAGGACGGGGATGATGTGGCCGCGCAGGTTGATGATCCCTTCGACGAAGGGCGGGGTGCGGGGGACCCGGGTCGGCGGCTGCCAGGTGATGATCTCCCGCACGCAGCCGACGTCGAGGCCGTAGTCCTCCCCGGCCAGGCGGAAGAGGACCAGCACCCGGTTCTCCCGGGCGCCCGCCTCCGGCCGGCGGGCGGTCTCAGCGGCCATCGCCCTCGCCTCCCGCGGCGGCCAGGGCCGGGGTGGGCTCCCAGCGGGCCCGCTCCGGCTCCGGGCCGCCGGATGCCAGCTTGAAGCGGCTGATCTGCTGCTCCAGCCGGGTCGCCACCTGGCTGAGGTCCGCGGCCGAACGGGCCACGCGACCGGCCGCCGCCTTCAGCTGGTCGACCGCGGCCGAAACCTGCTCGGCGGCCGCCGCGTTCTCCTGGGCCACGGCGGCCACCCGCTCCACCGACTTGCCCGCCTGGGTGGCGCCGGCGGCCATCTCCTCGGTGGCGGCGGTGTTCTCCTCCGTGACGGCCGCCACGGCGTCGAAGGCCCGCACCACCTGTTCCGTGCTGGTCCGCAGGTCGGCGGCGGTGGAGGCGATGGCGCGCACGTCGTCCACCACCCCCTGCACCGCGTCCAGCACCGCCCGCAGGGCCTCGCCCGTCTGGCCCGCCATGACGCCGCCCCGTTCCACCTGGTCGGTGGCGGTCACCATGGCCTGGACGACGGCGGCGGTGCCCGACTGGATGCGGTCGATCAGGCCGGTGATCTCCCGGGCGGAGACGGCCGACCGCTCGGCCAGCTTGCGGACCTCGTCGGCCACCACGGCGAAGCCCCGGCCGTGCTCCCCGGCCCGGGCCGCCTCGATGGCGGCGTTCAGGGCCAGCAGGTTCGTCTGCTCGGCGATGCCGGAGATCACCTGGGTGATCTCGCCGATCTGGGACGACAGCTGCTCCAGGCTGCGCAGCCGCTCGGCCGATTCCTCCACGGCCCGGCGGATGTTGCCCATGACGTCCAGGGTCTGGCGCACCACCTCCGCCCCCTGGTCCGCCGTGCCGCCCGCCTGTTCCGCCCGTTCCCGGGCCCGGGTGGCGGTGCCGGCCACCGTCTCCACCGCCCGGTTCATCTGGTCCAGCAGGTGGGAGGTGGCCTGGATCTCGCCCGCCGTCTGCTGGGCACCGGTGGCGATCTGCTCCGTGGTCTGGCGCAGCTGCTCGACGGCCTGCCGCATCTCGTCGGAAGCCTGGGCCTGCTCGGTCACGCCGGCCGCCACCTGGCCGACGGCCTGGGCCGCCTCGGCGGCGCCCTGGGCCGATTGCTCGGCGGCGGCGCTGAGGTCGCGGGCGGCGACCAGGACCGCCCGGCTCGAAGCCTGCACGGCCTGGAGGACCTCCTGCAGGCTGCGCAGCATGTCGTTGAAGGCCTGGGCCATGTCGCCGATCTCATCCCGGCTGCGCACGGTGAGGAAGGGCACCGTCAGGTCGCCATCGGCCACCCGCCGGGCCGTCTGGGCGACCCGGCGCAGCGCCCGGGTCAGGGCGCGGGTCAGGGTGTAGGCGATGACCAGGCCGGCCACCAGGGCGGCGGCGGCCGGCCCGAGGATCAGCAGCCGGGCCCGGTTCTCGGCGGCCCGTTCCTCCTCCAGGATCGCCTGGTGGCGGGCCTGGCGGTTCTCGACCAGCCGCTCCACGGCGGCATCCAGCTGGGCCTGGGGGTCCCGGACCCGGGTCAAGGCCTGCTGGACGTCGCTGGGGGTGGTGGGGCGCATGGCCAGGACCGGGGCAACCGCCTGCTGGAAGCTGTTGGCCGCCGTGCCGACGGCGTCGACGGCCTCCTGGGTGGCGGCCTGGGTGGCCAGGTTGCGCAGCTCCGCCAGCACCTGGGACATGGCGGTGGCGGCCTCCTGGGAGGCGTTGCGGTAGGCGGGATCGCCGGTCAGGAGGAACCCGCGCACCGCCGAGGCCTGTTCCTCCGCCAGGGCCCGGACCTGGGCGGCCAGGGTCAGGGTCCGGCCGATGCGGTCGACCTCGCCCGTGATGGCGACCATCTGCTGGATCGCCGTGATGCCGGTGTAGGCGACGAAGGCCAGAAGCAGCAGCATGACGCCAAAGGCCGACCACAGCTTGGCACCGACGCCTAGACGAAATCCCTTCACGTCGCCGGCCTCCTTTTCCCTCCGCGTTGCCCTTTGGCCCGTTGCGGTCGGGGCCGGTTCATCCGGCCAGGGCGCGGTCCACGGCGCCCAGGACCCGGTCGGGCTGGAAGGGCTTGACGATAAAGTCCCGGGCCCCGCTCTGGATCGCCTTGAGCACGATGGATTGCTGGCCCAGGGAACTGCACACGACGATGCGGGCCTGGGGGTCGATGCCCCGGATCGCCTCGATGGCGGCCAGGCCGTCCATCACCGGCATGGTGATGTCCAGCAGGACCAGATCGGGCCGCTGCTGGCGGTACTGTTCGACGGCCTCGGCCCCGTTGGTCGCTTCCAGGACCGTGTGACCCGCCTCGGTCAGCAGGTTGGAGAGGCGCATGCGCATGAACGCCGCGTCGTCGGCAACCAGGATCCTTGCCACGGCAGTGCCTCCTCCGTCAGGCGCGGGCCGGCTGGCCGGCGGGCCGCAGGGCCACGGCCAGCTGCACCTCGCCCAGGGGGGTCTCGAGGGGAACGATCAACCGCTGGATGCCGCCGTTGGAGATGATGGCGCCGCGCCCGATGATCACCGTGGGGGGCGAGATGGTGCACTGCCACCCCTCTTGCTCGAACAGGATCGAGGCGCGCCCGGAGACCACGTTGCCGAACTCGGCGAAGGCGCTCTCGGCCATCTCGTCGAAGACGGGCGGCAGCACGCCGGTCACCGCCTCCACCATGCGGCGGGCCGTGGTCTTGGTGGTGCCGAACATGGCCGTGCCCTCGATCTCGCCGGTCAGGCCGATGATGGCCGTGACCTCCTGGGTCGTGTAGTAGCTGGTCTCGATGCGCAGCTCGCCCCGCTCCACCCGGTCGACGCCGAAGTCCGCCTTGAGCACCTCGACGGCAGCGGCCAGGAAGGGCCGGATGTACTCCACTCGCACGCCGTCTCACCTCCCCCCGCCGGCGGGCGCCGGGGCGCCCGCCGGGGCGACCGGCCAGGCCACCGCCCAGGCGGTGATCTGCCGGGTTCGTTCGTCCAACAGGTCGATCTCCTGCCCCGCCCCCACCGCGCCGGCACCCGGTTGCCAGCGGGCGGGCAACAGGCGGACCCGGGGGCGCAGCCGCCGGGCGCCGGCACAGTCGACGACCACGCCCCAGGGGCCGCCGTCCAGCTGGACCAGGGTCCCGGGCGGGTAGGGAAACAGCAAAGCGGCCAGTTCCTCCACCACGTCGGGCCCCCACAGCCCGCCGCCTTCCGCCAGCAACCACTCGTAGGCCTCGTGGGGCAGCCAGCCGGCCCGGTGGGCGCAGCCCGAGACGGCGAGGGTGTAGGCCGTCACCGCCGCCAGCCGGCGGGCCGCCGGGTGGAAGGCGTCGCCCCGCAAGCCGTCGGGATAGCCGGCGCCGTCCAGCTGTTCGTGGTGCTGGGCCACCAGGGCGCGGACCAGGCCCCCCAGATCCACGCCGGCCAGCCACTGGAGGCTCAGGGTGACGTGGGACCGAGCGGCCCGGTGGACGGACCCCCGGCCCGTGGGGCCGCCGCCGGCGAGGCCGCCGGCGGGGCCGCCGGTCCCCTCATTCCCCGTCCCGGCTCCGTCCAGCCCGCCCAGCCCGTCCAGGGCCGCCACCGGATGGCAGGCCGGGGCCACCTCGGCCACCCGCCAGAGCCCCACGTCCTGGAGGAACGCGGCCAGGACGAAGTCCCGGGCCTGGAGGGCGTAGGGGCCGGAGAGGGCGAGAAGCCCGGCCAGGACCGCCCGGTTCAGGACGCCGGCGACCCAATCGCCCACCGCGTCCCCCGGGGCCGGGTAGGGCAGCGGTGCGCCGGCCTCGGCGGCCGGGGCGGGACCCGCCCGCCCGGTCCCCCTGGGCCCCACCGGCCGGGCGCCCGTCGAACCGCTGGGTGCCTCCAGTTCCTCGACGATCCGGCCGGCCAGGTCCAGCAGGTCCTGGCGCAGGGCGGGAGGAAGCCGGGGCGTGCCGTCGTGGGCGGCGGCAGCCAGGCGGGTCAGGATGGCACCGGCCCGCAGGGCGGTGTCGGGCTGGAGGGGCTCGCAGGGGGCGATCCCGGCCAGGGCCGGTTCCTCCAGCCAGACGTAGCGGATGCCGAAGGAGGCCAGGCGCGGCAACACCGAATCATTTAGGGGATGGCCCTCCCGCAGCACCGGCTGCCCCGTGGGGGCGTAGAGGGGCCGCGCCAGGACGGCGCCCGGGGCGACGGCGTCCACGGCGACGCGAAGCATGGTGTTCCTCCCCCCTGGGTGGCGACGGGTGGCTCCCAGGCCGCGAAGATTGTCGAAAGGGCGGTTTCGAACCCTTTTGGCAGGGGCCGGCCGCGCCACGCCCGGAAAGTCATGGATCCCTGATAGGGCTTGTGTCCTCCTTATCGGATGGGGCCAGAGGCCCGTTTAGGCGGCGAGGGCACCGGCGCGGCGGCCGCAGGGGGTACGGGGATGAACCAGGAGGCGGCGAACCAGCAGGCGGCCCGGTGGGTGGCGGCCCTGCGGGACCTGGTGGGGCCGGAACGGGTGCGCACCGGCCCGTCGGAGCGGGCCGAGCACGGCCGCGATCTGACGGTCCACCCGCCCCGGGATCCCGACGTGGTGGTCTATCCCGAGCACACCGGCCACGTGGCGGCCGTGCTGCGCTGGGCGGCGGGCGCCGGCGTGCCCGTGGTGCCCTTCGGCGCGGGGAGCAGCCTGGAGGGCCACGTGATCCCGGTGCAGGGCGGCATCAGCCTCGACCTGGCCCGGATGGACGGGGTGCGCGCGCTGGACCCCGTCGCCCGCATCGTGGTGGTGGAACCCGGCCTGCGGCGGTCCCGCCTGAACGCCTACCTGGGCCGGGAGGGCCTGTTCTTCCCGGTGGACCCGGGGGCCGACGCGACCCTGGGCGGCATGGCCGCCACCAACGCCAGCGGGACCAACGCCCTGCGCTACGGGGCGATGAAGCATCAGGTGCTGGGGCTGGAGGTGGTGCTGGCCGGCGGCCGGGTGCTGCGCACCGGGGTGCTGGCGCGCGGGCTGGGGGATGCCGGCCGTACTCCGGGTGGAACGGGCGAAGCCGGCGCGGGCGCCAGAGGCCTGGAGGCGGGGGTGCCGGTGCCCCGGGCGGGGGCCGGTTGGGATCCGACGCCCTTGTTCGTGGGGTCCGAGGGCACCCTGGGCGTGATCACGACCCTGGCGCTGCGGGTCTACCCCTTGCCGGAGGCGGTGGTGGCCGCCCGGGTGGTCTTCCCCAGCGTGGAGGCCGCGGCCCAGGCGGCGGTGGAGGTGGCCCGCCGGTGCCCCTCGGCCACGCGCATCGAGCTCCTGGACGAGCGGACCCTGGCGGCGGTCAACGCCTTCCGGGGGACGGGCTATCCCGAGCAGCCGACCCTGTTCCTCGAATGGTCGGGAAGCGCGGCCGCCGTCGAAGCCGAGGCGCGCGCGGCGGAGGCCGCCTGCGCGGCGGCGGGCGGGGCCGGGTTCGTCCTGGAACGGGACCCGGCGGGCCGGGAGCGGCTCTGGGACGCCCGCCACCACGCGGGGCTGGCCGTGACGGCGCTGGCGCCCGGGCGGAAGAAGCTGAGCACCGATGTGTGCGTTCCCCTGTCCCATCTGCCCGCGGCCATGCGCCACGCCCGGCGGACCATGGAGGCGCTGGGCTTTGCCGCCGGGATCGTGGCCCACGCCGGCGACGGCAACTTCCACGTGCTGTTTGCGGTCGACCCCGCCGACCAGGACGAGCTGCGGCGCGCGCGGCAGGCCAGCGCGGCCATCGTCCGCGACGCCCTGGCGCGCGGCGGCACGTGCACCGGGGAGCACGGCGTCGGCCTCGGCAAGCGCGAATATCTATTGGAAGAACACGGCCCCGCGGCCGTGGGCCTCATGGCCCAGCTGAAGGCCTTGCTCGACCCTTGGGGGATCCTCAACCCCGGCAAGGTCCTGCCCGACGGGTACGCGCCGGCGGTGGGGCAGGGTGGGGCGCAGCCGCCCGGCGGGCTGTGAGGGCACTGGCGGGGAAGGGTGAACGGACTGCCTAACGTTTCGGTAGGTGCTGGGAGGTCCAAAAACGAAGGAGAGACCTCACCAGGTTGTCCCACGGGGGACAACGGTTCACCCCGCTCAAGGTGGAGGTGAGGTCTCTCATGTGGGTATTTCGCCAACTGTTTGAGATCACCTTGCGGCTGGCCCAGGTGGTGGAGAAGGCGCTTCGGGAGGCGCCGGACTTTCGGGCGCTGGAATACGAGGTGGCCCAGGGGACGCAGGATGCGGCCCGGCAGCTTCTGGCCACGGCGCTAGAGGCGCTGGATCAGCAGCTGATGGAGCAGCGGGATCGGCAGCGGTGGAAGTCGGTGAACCGGCAGGCACGTAGCCTGCTGACGTGGTTTGGGGAGATCCGGTGGGAGCGGCGGTATTACAAGGACCTGCACAGCGGGGAGCGGCGGTTCTTGTTAGATGAGGTGCTGGGGCTAGAGCCGCGACAGCGGTACTCCCCCCTGGTGCGGGAGTTGGGGACTGAGCTGTGCACGCAGGTGCCGTTTGGGGCCGCGGCGGCGTGGCTGGAGCGGGTCACGTGCGGGAGCGTGCGGCTGAGCCCGATGGCCCTGTGGGCGGACGTCCAGGCGGCCGGGGCCCAGGCGGACCGGGAGGCCAAAGCGCAGCGGAAAGCGGTGTTTGAACGGGGCCACGTTCCGGCCGGGCGCCGGGCCGCGGCGGCCGTGGACATGGAGTTTGACGAGTTGCTCATCCGGGGCCGCCGGCGCGGTCCGAATGGGAAGAAAGAGCGGATCGCGTTGATGCATGCCGTGGCTTATGAGGGCAAGGCGACCGATGCGCGCGGGCGGACGGTGCTGAAGAACCGGCGGGTGCACGTGACGGTGGGTGAAGGGACGGC
>DATCLH010000297.1:0-2553 GCA_036564035.1 Thermaerobacter sp. | reverse complement strand
GGGGATGCCGATGACGGCGAACACCAGGGCGAAGAGGACGATGGCCAGGGCCACGTTCATCAGCGGTCCCGCGGCGATGATCTTCACCCGGTCACCCAGGGGCCGGCCCAGGAAGCGGCGGGCCGGCGGCACGTCCTCCAGTCCCTCTTCGTCGGGCTGCATGCCGGCCATGCGGACGAACCCGCCCAGCGGCAAAAGCCGCAGGCTGTACTCGGTCTCGCCGCGCCGCACGGCAGCCAGCCGGGGTCCGAAGCCGAGGGCGAACTCGTGCACCAGGACGCCGCTGCGCTTGGCCGCCCAGAAGTGGCCCAGCTCGTGGATCACGATCAGCAGCGCGAACACGGCGACGGTCCAGACCACCGCCACGGGGATCACCTGCCCCACCGGTCCGAACCCGACCCGCACGGCAGCCCGGGCGCCCGGTGCCCCGGCGGCGCCCAGCCCCCGCGGCGGCCGCGCCCTCCCGCCGGGACCGGCGGCGCCGGGCCCCTGGTCCCCGGGCCCTGGGGCCTCAGCGGGCCGGGCCCGCGCCCCACATGCCCGCCACCCGGGCCTGGGCTTCCTCCCGGGCCCAGGCATCGGCCTCCAGCACGTCCTCCAGCCGGGCCACCGGCCGCGGCCGGTGCCGGTCCAGGACGGCCGCCACCGTCTCGGCGATGCCGGGGAAGGGCAGCCGCCCCTCCAGGAAGGCGGCCACCGCCACCTCGTTGGCGGCGTTCAGCACCGCCGGCGCCGTGCCGCCCGCCTCCAGGGCCTGGTAGGCCAGGGCGAGGCACGGGAAGGTGCGGGTGTCGGGTTCTTCAAAGGTCAGCTTGCCCACGGCGGCCAGATCCAAGCGCTCGACCAGCCGCGGTCCACGTTCAGGATAACACAGGGCGTACTGGATCGGCTGGCGCATGTCGGGGTGGGCCAGCACGGCCACCGTCGCGCCGTCGACCAGTTCGACCAGGCCGTGGACGATGCTCTGGGGGTGGACCACCACGGCGATGCGCGGCGCGGGCAGGCCGAAGAGCCAGTGGGCCTCGATGACCTCCAGCCCCTTGTTCATCAACGTGGCGGAATCCACGCTGATCTTGGCGCCCATGGACCAGTTGGGGTGACGGACGGCCTCTGCGGGGGTGACGCCGGCCAGGCGGTCCCGGCTCCAGCCGCGGAAGGGCCCGCCGGAGGCGGTGAGGACCAGCCGCTCCACCTCGGCGGGCGACCGGCCCTGCAGGCACTGGAAGAGGGCGGAGTGCTCGCTGTCCACGGGCAGCAGGCGCACGCCCCGCCGCGCCGCCGTCCGGGTGACCAGGGCGCCGGCGACGACCAGGGATTCCTTGTTGGCCAGGGCGACGTCCCGGCCGGCCTCCAGGGCGGCCAGGGTGGGCCGCAGGCCCGCCGCCCCGGTGATGGCCGAGAGCACGCGGGTCGCCCCGGGCCAGGTGGCCAGGGCCTCGGCCGACCCCGGCCCCGTCAGCACCCGCACCCCTTCCCGTGCCAGCAGCGGCCGCCACCGGGCGCCGGCTTCGGGATCCTCCAGGGCGACCACCTCCGGGCGCAGGCGGCGCACCTGCTCCAAGAGCCGCTCGCCGTCCCGCCCCGCCGCCAGGCCCACGGCCCGCAGCCGGCCGGGCATCCGGGCGATGACGTCCACGGCCTGGCGGCCGATGGAACCCGTGCTGCCCAGGATCACCACGCCCGTGGGCTCGCCGGCCGGCGGTCCATCCTGTCTTCCATCCATCGCTGAATCCCGCTCCCCGCCCACTCCCGCTCCCCGGACCGCATCCCGCCCCGCGGCTACCGCCACGGGCGCATCCACCAGCTGAACAGCACCAGGGCCGGCAGCAGGCTGTCGATCCGGTCCAGCATGCCGCCGTGACCGGGCAACAGGGTTCCCGAGTCCTTGAGGCCGGCCCGCCGCTTCCACCACGACTCGAAGAGGTCGCCGGCCTGGCCGGCCACGGCGGTCCCCAGGGCGGCCGGCAGGAGCGCGGCCGGTTCCACCGCCAGGGGCCGGGCCAGGGCGGCGGCCGCCAGCAGTCCCCCCACCAGGCCCCCCAGCGCGCCCTCCCAGGTCTTCCCTGGCGAGATCCGGGGCGCCAGCCGGTGGCGGCCGATGGCGCGGCCGACGAAGAAGGCGGCGATGTCCTGAACCCAGAGGATGACAAGGGGAACCAGCAGCCAGGCGACCCCCGACCGGCGCAGCCAGAGGGCGTGGGCCAGGGGCACGCCGACCCACAGGGCGATACCCACGGCCAGGCCGAAGGCCCGGCCCGCCGACGCCGGAACCGCCGATCCCCCCGCCGGCCCGAGAACGGCCGAACCAGTCGCCCGTCCGGGCACCGCCGGCCTGGCCGGCCCTGCGGCCGAAGCGGAACCACCGGCGGCGTCCCGCCCCCTGGCCGGCCGCCGGCGTAGGCCCTCCAGGACGGCCACCGCCGCCGCGGCGAGACCGGCCAGCAGGCACCCCGCCGCCATGGCGGCCGGAGGCACTGCTGGACCCAGGGCCACGGCCACCGCCGGCAGCGCTCCGCCCAGGGCGCAAGCCGCCTGCACCGCCGGCGGCAAGGG
>DATCLH010000296.1:0-2131 GCA_036564035.1 Thermaerobacter sp. | reverse complement strand
GCCGTCGTCTTCGGCTGCACGGCGGCCGAGGCCCTGCGGGGGCCGCAGGGCGAGGGCCGGCTGGCTCGCCAGGTGGAGCAGGCCACGGGCGCGCCCTGCATCACCACCCTGCGGGCCGTGCGCCGGCGGCTACAGCGCCTGGGCGCCCGGCGGCTCTGGCTGGTGACGCCCTACGTGCCGGAGCTGGCGGAGCAGGTGCAGGCGTGGCTTGAGGCCGAGGGGCTGGAGGTGGTCCAGCCGGTGGCCCGGGGCCTGACGGATCCTGCCCGGGCCGGAGACCTGCGGCCCGAGGCGGTGGTGCAGATGGTCTACGAGGAACGGCTGCAGCGCTTCCAGACGGGGCGGCTGCCCGTGGATGCCACCTTCGTGGCGGGTACCCACCTGCGGGCCGGGGCCGTGCGCCGCCGCCTGGAGAGCGTGCTGGGGGTGCCCGTGGTGACCAGCGCCGCGGCCGCCCTGGGGGCGGCGCTGGAGCTGCTCGAGCCGCTGGCGGCCGGTGGGGCCCCATGACGGCCGGGGGCCTGCCCGCCGGGGTGCGGCTGCGGCCCGCGGGGGACGCGGGGGTCTACGTGGAGCTTTCGCCGGGTGGGGAACCGGCGCCGGCCCGGGTGCTGGCCCTGTGGCGGGAGCTGAATCGCCGCCCGCTGCCCGGGATGGTGTCGGCGGTGCCGGGCTACACCTCCGTGCTGGTCACGTGGGATCCCGACCGGGCCGACCCGGAAGCCGTGCAGGCGGAGCTCGCCCGGCGCCTGGCCCGCCTGCCCTCCCGGCCCCGGCTGCCGGCCGGTCGGCTGGTCGTCCTGCCGGTGGTCTACGGCGGCCCCTTCGGGCCGGACCTGGAGGCGGTGGCGCGCCACTGCGGCCTCTCCCCCGAGGAGGTGGTGCGCCTGCACAGCCGGGCCACCTACCGGGTGTGGCTGGTGGGGTTCTTGCCCGGCTACGTCTACCTGGGCCCCCTGGACCGGCGGCTGTGGACGCCCCGGCGGGCCACGCCCCGGGTGAGGGTGCCGGCCGGTTCGGTGGGCATCGGGGGCAGCCAGACGGGCATCTACTCCGTCGAGTCGCCCGGAGGCTGGCACCTGCTGGGCCGCACGTGGATCCGGCTGTGGGACCCCGAGCGGCCGGAGCCGGCCCTGTTGCGCCCGGGCGATCGGGTGCGGCTGCAGCCCGTGGCGGCACGACAGGCGCCGGCCGCCTGGCTCGAGCAGGCGGGGCTGGCCGACGGGGAAGCGGGCGGCCTGCGGGAGGCGGCCGGGGCGTGAGCCAGACCGGCTGGCTGGAGGTGCTCCACGGGGGATTGCTGACCACCGTGCAGGACGGGGGCCGGCCGGGGCTGGAGGCGGCGGGGCTGTCGGCGGGGGGCGCGATGGACCGGTTCCTGCTGGCCTGCGCCAACGCCCTGGTGGGCAACCCGCCCGATGCGGCGGCCCTGGAGTTCACCCTGGACGGGCCGGTGCTGGCCGCCCGGGGCGACGTCGTCATGGCGGTGGTGGCGGCGGGGGCGTCCTGGTATGCCGGTGAGCCGGAGCGCCCCCTGCCCTTGTGGGAGTCGGTGCTGGTGAGAGACGGCAGCGTGGTGGTCGTCGGGGCCGTCACGGCGGGCGTGAGGGGCTACGTGGCGGTGGCCGGGGGCGTTGACGTGCCGGCCGTGTTGGGCAGCCGCTCGACCCACCTGAGGGCCCGCCTGGGCGGGCTCGGCGGCCGGCCGCTGACCCGGGGCGACCGCATCCCGGTGGGGCGGCCCGAGCGGCCCCTGGAGAGTCTGGTGGGCCGGTGGTTGCCGCCCGAGCTGCGGCCTCACCGGCGTTCGGCGCCCATCCGGGTGATGCTGGGCCCCGAGGCCGACCGGCTCACCCGCCGGGGCCTGCGCACCCTGCTGCGGGCCGGCTACCGGGCCACGGCCCTGTCGGACCGGATGGGGCTGCGGCTGCAGGGGCCGCCGGTGGAGGCGGCCGACGGTTACGACATCCTCTCCGAACCCCTGGCCGAAGGGACGGTGCAGGTGGCCAGGGACGGGCAGCCCATCGTGCTGCTGGCCGAGCGGCAGACGACGGGTGGCTACCTGCGGGTGGCGACGGTCATCCGGGCCGACCTGGACGTGGCGGGCCAGATCCGGCCCGGGCAGCTGGTG
>DATCLH010000295.1:0-3929 GCA_036564035.1 Thermaerobacter sp. | reverse complement strand
GAGCTACGGCTACGGCCAGATCGCGCTGCTTTACGCCACCGCCCAAGCCATCCGGCTGGCCGGCGGCGAGGAGGTGGGCGTCCTCGACCTGGCGGCCCAACTGGCCGCCCTGGCCTCCGGCCCGGGCTCCGGGTCCGGCAGCGGGACGGCGCAGCCGGGTTCCGGGGATGTCGACGGCGCTGCGCCGGCGCCCGCCGGGGACGCCGCGGCGCCGTCCGGCGAGACCGGTTCGTCGGAAGGGCAGGGTCTGGCGGCCCCGGAGGGGACCGCGGCCGGCGGCACCGGTGCGGCCCTCGACGACGGCACGCCCCAGACGGGCGTCTTGCCTGCCACCAAGGTCAGGGCCTTCGGGCGGACGCTGAAGGAGCTCCTGGCCCTCTACGGCATCGAGCGCCGGGACCTGAAGCCCGGGCGCTGGATCGCGGCGGCCCACCGGGGCACCCTCCAGCCGCCGGCCGAGCAGCCGGCCGGTGAGGAGCCGGAGGGCACGGAACCGGAGCAGGACGGCGACGGCGTGCTGGAGGACGGCCAGGCGCCGGAGGACGGGACGGCCGTCGAGGCGCCGGAGGCCGGCCAGCCCGACCAATCGGCCCCGGAGGCCGGTGAGGCGGTGGAGGACGATGAGGGCGAGCCGGACCAGGATGCCGTGATCGCCGCCGCCGAGGACGACGAGGACGACGCCGACCGGCCGGCGGTCCAGCACCGTTCGGAGGACAAGCCCGGGCGGGCCCACGCCAAGGACCGGGAGGAGCGCGGACACCGGGGCGGCGAGCGGGGCCGGGGCGGTGAGCGGTCCGGCCGTTAAGGCCACCGGAGAGCCCGGCCAAGGCGGGTGGCGGGGTGCACGAGCGGGCACCCCGCCACCCGCGTGCTTTTCCCTAACCCGGCCTGCAGCCGCCCCTTGCCCCGGGAAGGATTGGCGCGATCCGGAGGGAATTCCCTAGAGTTACCTCTTCAAAGGGCCTTCTCGTCTTCAAGGGGCCTTCTCGTCGCAATGGCGGCGCGGCAGCGGGCCCGCCAGGGGGGGACCCGCGGGGGCGGCCCTCGGGGTTCCGGCGGGCCCGGTAGCCGCCCGGGGAGGGATCGGGATTGCGCTTCGTGCGGTTTGAGCAGGCCGGCCGGGTGGCCATCGGCCTGGCCGAGGTGGACGGCGAGGGCCGGTTGCGCCGGGTGCTCGACCTGGCGGCGGCCCGGGCGCGCTGGGGGGGACCGCCGGTTCCTCCCGACATGGTGGAGTGGATCGCCCTCGGAGACGAGGCGGTGGTCGCGGCCCGCCGTTGGTGGTCCCTGGCGGGTGGGGCCGAGCCCGCCGGGGCCGGCGGGGAAGCACCCGGCGGCGGTGAAGCGCCCGCGGGCGGCGCCGTCCCTGGCGGCCCGGGTGAGGACGGGCCCGCCGGGCCCCTCTGGCATCCCGCCGAGGCGGTCCGCTTGCTGGCGCCCATCGCTCGCCCGCCCAAGAACGTCATGGCCATCGGCCTCAACTACCGGGACCACGTCTTCGAGATCAGCGGCCGCGACGTCCCCCAGCACCCCGTGGTCTTCACCAAGGCGGCTTCCGCCGTACAGGGACCGGGCGACCCCATCTACACCCATCCGGGGGTGACGGAGGCGGTCGACTACGAGGGCGAGCTGGCCGTGGTCATCGGCCGGCGGGGCCGGTCCATCCCCCGGGAGCGGGCCCGCGAGTACATCTTCGGCTACATGATCCTCAACGACGTCACGGCCCGGGACCTGCAGCGGCGCACCAGCCAGTGGCACCTGGGCAAGAGCCTGGACACCTTCTGCCCGACGGGGCCGTACCTGGTCCACCGGGACGCCGTGGGCTGGCCCGTGGAGGTGGACGTGCGCACCTGGGTCAACGGCGAGCTGCGCCAGGAGGCCAACACCCGCCAGCTGATCTTCGACATCCCCACCTTGCTGGCGACCCTGTCGGCGGGCATCACCCTGGAGCCCGGGGACATCATCGCCACGGGCACGCCCAGCGGCGTGGGCATGGGGTTCGACCCGCCGCGCTTCCTGCGGCCGGGCGACGTGGTGGAGATCGAGATCACGGGCCTGGGCCGCCTGCGCAACCCCGTGGTGGACCGCTGGCCCGCACCCTGAGACAGGCCGGGGAGGCGGGGATGGCGGGGATGCGGCCGCCGGACCCAGGGGTCCCGGCGCCGCGGCCGCGGGCAGACCGTCTTGGAAACTTCCCCATCCGGTGAGGAGGAGGTGAGCGCCATGCGCATCGCCGTCATCGGGGCGGGGGGCGTCGGCGGCTACTTCGGCGCCCTGCTGGCCCGGGCGGCCCAGTGGGCCGAACCGGGGACCGTCCTGGAGGGCGCCCGGGTCGGGTTCCTGGCCCGGGGGCGTCACCTGCGGGTCATGCGGCGCAGCGGGCTGCAGATCGAGAGCGTTCACGGCCGGTTCAGCCTGCGCCCCCTGGCCAGCGACCGGGGCCTGCGGCTGGCGGAGGAACTGGCCCTGCCGCCCGGGGAGGGCGCCGACCTGGTCCTGGTCGCCGTCAAGGCCTACGGCCTGCCCGGCGTCCTGGACGAGATGGCCGCCCTGGTCGGCTCCCGCACCGCCATCCTGCCGCTGATGAACGGGATCGACCACCTGGAGATCCTGGCGGAGCGGTTCGGCGCGGAACGGGTGCTGGGCGGCCTCTGCCACATCGAGACCGCCCTGATCGAGCCAGGCAAGATCCGCCAGACCAGCGCCCGCCGGGACATCACCTTCGGAGAGCTGGACGGCCGGATCACGCCCCGGGTGGAGCAGATCGCCGCCGCCTTCGCCGCCGCCGGCATCCCCCACCGGGTGTCGGAGCGGATCCTGGTCGACATGTGGATGAAGCTGATCTTCATCTCCGCCATGGGCGGCATGACGGCGGTGGCGAACCGGCCCCTGGGGGCCGTGCTGGGCGATCCCGACGGCCGGGCGGTCTACGAGCGGATGGTGCGGGAGGCGGTCGCCGTCGCCCGGGCTGCCGGGATCGACCTGCCCGCCGACGCCTTCGACCAGGTCATGGCGACGACCCTGGGGATGGACCCGGCCATGACCTCCTCCCTCCAGCGGGACCTGGCCGCCCGGCGGCCGGTGGAAGTGGACGCCCTGTGCGGGGCCATCGTCCGCTACGGCCAGCGCCACGGGGTCGACACCCCCTGCCAGCAGGCGGTCACCGCGGCCATCCGCCTGCGGGCGGGTGCCGAGGGCTGAGGGCCGGGGCCTTTGGGGTGCCGGCACGCCCCTTAGCGCCGACCCCGCGCCGCCTAGACGCCCAGCGGCGGCCGCCGCGGCCTTGGGGGGGCCCGGCACGCCCCTTAGCCCTCGGCGCGTCCCCCGGCCGGGCCGGACCCCCATGCCAGCGCCTGGTCGCCCGCCGGCTCGGCCGGGACCAGCAGCCGGTGGCCCTTGACGTCCCAGAGGCCCGCGGGCGTCAGCCGCGGCCCCGGCAGGTGGTCGGCCGAGAGGAAGAGCAGCGAATAGACCGGGTCGTGGAAGGGGTGGCCGCGCTCCCGCAAGAGGCGGGCCAGCTCCCGGCAGCGACGGGCCAGCTGGGGGATGTCGAGATCGGAGAGGAACCCGCCGATGGGCAGCGGCAGGTGGAAGAGCACCCGGCCCCCTTCCACCAGGACGATGCCGCCCTCGGCGGCTCCCTCGGCCGCCCGGGCCATGGCGTCCGGATCCCGGCCCAGCACCAAGAGCCCGCCGGCCATGGTGTAGGTGGTGGCCAGGCCTTGGATGCCGGCCCCGAAGCCCGCCACCAGGGCCCGGGTCACCCTCCCCCCGTCCGCGTCGAAGAGGGCGGCGAAGAGCAGGTCGTCCTCCCGCGGAAGAACCGGCAGCCCCCGGGGATCGAGCTCCAGCTCCCGCTCCTCCAGCCGGCCGATCACCGCGTTCAGCAGGCGGATCACGGGCAGGCGCACCCGGTTCGGCGTGTCACC
>DATCLH010000294.1:0-2860 GCA_036564035.1 Thermaerobacter sp. | reverse complement strand
GGAGCCCCTGTGAGGAGAACGGAGTCCCCCCGGTGACGAGAACCGAGAAAGGAGTTCCTGGGATGGCGTCGCCTTCCGACGAAGTGCCGGTCGTCCAGGAGGTCAGGACCGGCATCTACCGCATCCCCATTCCGATCCCGGCCCCGTTGCGGGACGTCAATGCCTATGCCCTGCGGGGCCCCCGCGGCTGGACCCTGGTGGACACCGGCTTCCACACCGCCGAGGCCGAGGCCACCTGGCGGCGGGCCTTCCTCCAGCTGGGCATCGGCCCGGGCAACGTGCAGGCCGTCGTGGTGACCCACTTCCACCCCGACCACTTCGGCGCGGCGGGCTGGCTCCAGGACCTGACGGGGGCGCCGGTCCTGATGCACGACCGGGAGCTGGAACTGGCCCGCCGGGTCTGGCAACCGGCCGCCATGGAGGCCTACAGCGCCTTCGCCACCCGCCACGGGGTTCCGGACGAACTGGCCACCGCCCTGGCCCGGCGCCGCCAACGGGTGCTCGGCTGGGTCGACCCCAAGCCCCGGGTGACCCCCGTCCAGGCCGGCCAGGAGCTGGAGCTGGGGGGACGGCGCTGGCAGGTGGTGTGGGTGCCGGGCCACACCGACGGGCTGATCGTCCTCTGGCAGCCGGAGGAGGGGCTGCTCCTGGCCGACGACATGGTGCTGCCCGGCATCTCCCCCAACATCTCTGCCGGTCCCCAGACGGCGGCCGATCCCCTGGGCCGCTACCTGGACTCCCTGGAGCGGATCGGGCGGCTACCGGCGCGGCTGGTGCTCCCCGGGCACCGGCAGCCCTTCACGGGGCTCGCGGCCCGCTGCGGCGAGCTGGTCGAGCACCACCGCCGCCGCCTGGAGGAGGTCGAGGCCATCGTGGCCGCCGACGGCCCGGCGACGGCCTGGCACGTGGCCCGGCGCCTCTTCGGCCGGGTCATGGACACGCCGGCCAACGTGGAGTTCGCCCTGGGGGAGACGGTGGCCCACCTGGAGTACCTGGTGGCCCGGGACCGGTTGCGGGCCGAACCCGGCGAAGGCGCCGGGGGGCGCACAGGGAGTTCTGGGACACGCCCTGGCGAGCGCCGGAGCGACGCCGACGGGACCCCCGCCGGCGCCGAAGGGGGCGCTGGCGCCCAGGGGGGCGCGAAGGACCGGGAGCCCGGCCCCCGTCCTGGGGAACGGGCTCCCGGGAACCGGGCCCCCCTCGTCTATCGGAGCCGCGCATAGCCGCCGGCCCGCCGCGAAGGCCCGAACCGCTGTGGGCCGGCCGGGGCGAGGCCGCCGGTGACCTATCGCGCCGCCGTGCCCAGGGCCGAGCGGGCTGCCAGCACCCGCTCCCAGGCCTCCGCCTGGAGGGGCCGGTCGAAGCTGCGCAGCTCGGCCAGGCGGAACCCGTGTTTGCGGGCCAGTTCCCGCAGCCACAGGATCGTCTCCAGGTTCAGGTCGGCCCCCAGGCTCGTGTGCTGGTAGTGGTGGTCCAGGGCCAGCATCATGGTCTCCGCCATGCAGGCGTACACCAGGCCCCGCTCGAAGCCGAAGTTCCAGCCCATGGACGGGCGCCCGGGCACCTCGATGACCCCGCCGTCGATGACCAGCACGTCCGGCCGCGCGTCCCGCACCTCCCGGCTGACGTTGGGCGGCCGGCTGAGGTCGCAGACCACGGCGCCGAACTTGACGTTGCCCGGGGTGACCAGGTGGGCGGTGCTGCTGGTGGCGGTGACCACCACGTCGGCCTGGGGCAGCATGGCGTCCAGATCCGTGGTGATGACCAGCGGGCAGCGCCCCGCCGCCAGCCACGCCTCCACCCGGGGAATGAAGGCCTCCACCGGCTCCTCCGGATCCGGCCAGCCGCCGAAACCCAGCAGGGCCTGGGCCAGGGGGCCCAGGGTGTGGCCCACCAGGGACGGGGGCGCCACCGCGCCCGGCCGGGCGGTGGAACCGGCCCCGGCGGCGCCGGGCAAACCGTCCTGCCCCTTGGAGGAGCCGGCGGGCCCGTCGAGCCGGCCGAGCTGGCGGGCTGTGGGGCCGCCGGCGGGGCCGCGTTCGTCCCCACCGGCGGTGGAGGTCGCCGCGGTGGACCGGCGGGACCCGGCCAGGGCCACCACGTGGCGGGCCAGGTCGGCGGCGACCCGCAGCAGGCGGCGCCGGCTTTGCTCGGCCCGGGCCGGGTTGCCGATCAGCAACAGCCGCCGAACCTCCGGGGCCAGCAGCAAGGCGGTGGCCCGGCCGATGGCCCCCGTGGCGCCGACCACCGCGACCGTGCCATGGGCCAGGGGGAAGCCCAGGCGGCGGCTGGCCTCGGCGATGGCCTCCACCGCGGCGACGACGGTGAAGCTGTTGCCCGTGGTCAGGGCCACGCCCGCATCCCGCAGGTGCAGGCCGCCCCGGGTGACCACCGAGGTGTAGGCGCCCAGGCCGACGATGCGGGCGCCGTTCTCCTTCGCCAGGCGGATCGCCTCTTCCACCTCGGCCACGGCGTCGGCCTGGGGCATGGCCAGGAACTCGTCGGCCGTGCGGGGAACGGCGTAGAACTCGCCGTAGGCGCTGGCCCCGGCGGCGGACACCACCCGGGTCTGCCCGATGCGGAAGGGCTTGAGGAGATGGTTCCAGCGGCCGGCCAGCTCCTCCAGCTCGGCGCGGCTGAAGGCGGCCAGGCTCGGGTCGAATTCGGGGTAGTTCTCCAGGTCCACGGGGTGGACCAGGAAGGCGAAGCGGCCCTCCTCCGGGTCCGCGCCGGGGGCCGGCGGCGGCTCGTCTGGCCGCCCGGCGGAGCCGGGTTCGCCCGGAGGAACCGGTTCGCGGGAGCGAACCTGCAGGGCGTGGGCGGCGCGGGCCGCAGCGGGTTCGGCGACGTCGCCCGCGGT
>DATCLH010000293.1:0-2355 GCA_036564035.1 Thermaerobacter sp. | reverse complement strand
CATGGGCGGCGACCCCAAGCGGATCAACCCGCTGGTGCCGGCGGACCTGGTCATCGACCACTCGGTGATCGTCGACGCCTTCGGGACGCAGTACGCCTTCTTCTACAACGTGGAGAAGGAGTTCGAGCGCAACCGCGAGCGCTACACCCTGCTCCGCTGGGCGCAGAACGCCTTCGACAACTTCCGCGTGGTGCCACCGGGCACCGGCATCGTCCACCAGGTGAACCTGGAGTACCTGGCCAAGGTGGTCCACCGCCGGGAGGAACACGGCGAGGTGCGGGCCTACCCCGACACCCTGGTGGGCACCGACTCCCACACCACCATGGTCAACGGCATGGGGGTGCTGGGCTGGGGCGTGGGCGGCATCGAGGCCGAGGCGGTGATGCTGGGCCAGCCCTACTTCATGCAGGTGCCCGAGGTGGTGGGCTTCCGCCTGACGGGCCGGCTGCCCGAGGGCGCCACGGCCACCGACTTGGTGCTCACCGTCACCCAGATGCTGCGCAAGAAGGGCGTGGTGGGCAAGTTCGTCGAGTTCTTCGGGCCGGGCCTGGCGAACCTGCCCCTGGCGGACCGGGCCACCATCGGCAACATGGCCCCCGAGTACGGCGCCACCTGCGGGTTCTTCCCGGTCGACGAGGAGACCTTGGACTACCTGCGCCTGACGGGCCGGGACGAGGAGCACATCGCCCTGGTGGAACGGTATTGCAAGGAGCAGGGCCTCTACCGCACCGACCAGACGCCCGACCCCGTCTACAGCGACGTGCTGGAGCTGGACCTGGGCGACGTGGAGCCCAGCCTGGCGGGGCCCCGGCGGCCCCAGGACCGGGTGCCCCTGCGGGAGGCGGGACGCGCCTTCCGGGAGGCCCTGGCCACCTTCGGCAAGAAGCCCGGCGACACCTCGGTGCCCTTCCGCACGGGCGCCGAGCCGGGGCGCGAGGCGGCCCGGGCGGGGGCGGCCGCGGCCGGTGACGGCGCGGGAGCCGGGACCGGCGAGGCCGGTTCGTCCGGCGAGGGCGGCGGCGTGGCCGTGCTGACCCGGCCCAAGACCACCACCGAGCTGACCCACGGCTCCGTGGTCATCGCCGCCATCACCAGCTGCACCAACACCTCGAACCCCTCGGTGATGCTGGCGGCGGGCCTTCTGGCGAAGAAGGCCGTGGAGCGGGGCCTGACCGTCAAGCCCTACGTCAAGACCAGCCTGGCGCCGGGCTCGCGGGTAGTGACCGACTACCTGCGGGAGGCGGGGCTTCTGCCCTATCTCGAGGCGCTGCGGTTCCACGTGGTGGGCTACGGCTGCACCACCTGCATCGGCAACAGCGGCGCCCTGCCCGAAGACGTGGCCCAGGCCATCACCGAGAACGACCTGGTGGCGGCGGCGGTCCTGAGCGGTAACCGCAACTTCGAGGGCCGCATCAACCCGCTGGTCAAGGCGAACTACCTGGCCTCGCCGCCGCTGGTGGTGGCCTACGCCCTGGCCGGCACCGTGGACATCAACCTGCTGGAGGATCCCCTGGGCTACGACCCCAACGGTCGGCCCGTGTACCTGCGGGACATCTGGCCGACCCAGGAGGAGATCCAGGAGACCATCCGCCAGGTGGTGCGGCCGGAGCTGTTCAAGAAGGAGTACGCGCGGGTCTTCGAGGGGCCCGAGCAGTGGCGGAAGCTGCCCGCGCCCACCGGCGAGCTGTACGAGTGGGACCCCGGTTCCACCTACATCCAGGAGCCGCCCTTCTTCAAGGACATGGGGGACGAACCCGGCCGGCCGGAGGACATCGTCCGGGCGCGGGTCCTGGCCCTGTTGGGCGACTCCATCACCACCGACCACATCTCCCCCGCCGGCGCCATCCCGAAGAACAGCCCGGCTGGCCAGTACCTGCTGGATCGGGGCGTCAAGTGGGAGGAGTTCAACACCTACGGGTCCCGCCGCGGCAACCACGAGGTGATGATGCGGGGCACCTTCGCCAACATCCGGCTGCGCAACCAGCTGGTGCCCGGCACCGAGGGCGGCTGGACCGTGCACATCCCCAGCGGCGAGAAGATGACCATCTACGACGCCGCCATGCGCTACCAAAAGGAGGGCACGCCGCTGCTCGTCATCGGGGGCAAGGAGTACGGCACCGGCAGCTCCCGCGACTGGGCGGCCAAGGGCACCTACCTGCTGGGCGTCAAGGCGGTGATCGCCGAGAGCTTCGAGCGCATCCACCGCAGCAACCTGGTGGGCATGGGCGTGCTGCCGCTGCAGTTCGTCGACGGGCAGAACGCGGCGAGCCTGGGCCTCACGGGGACCGAGGAGTACTTCATCACCGGCATCCGCGAGGGGCTCCAGCCCCGCAAGCGCCTGCAGGTGACGGCCCG
>DATCLH010000292.1:0-3080 GCA_036564035.1 Thermaerobacter sp. | reverse complement strand
CCGGACCCGCGGCTTGGTGACCGGCCGGCGCCCGGGCCGGGCGGCTGGCCCGGCAGCAGGGCCACCTGGGGGACCCCCAGCTGGGGGTGGGGCACCACCAGCACCGGGCACCCGTAGACCCGGCTGAGGACGTCCTGCCGCATGACCCGGGCCGGCTCGCCGGCCGCCACCACCCGGCCCTCCTGCATCAGCACCAGGCGCTGGCAATAGAGGGCGGCCAGGTTGAGGTCGTGGAGCACGGCCACCAGGGTCAGGCCCAGGCGGCGCCGCAGCCGCTCCAGCAGGTCCATGACGTCGACTTGGTGCCGCAGGTCCAGGTGGGTCGTGGGTTCGTCCAGCAGCAGGACCACCGGTTCCTGGGCCAGGGCCCGGGCCAGCACCGCCTTCTGCCGCTGGCCGGCGCTGAGGGTGGCCAGCGGCCGCCCGGCCAGGGCCTCCAGCCCGACCCAGCGCAAGGCCTGGGCGACCACCTCCCGGTCCCGCGGCCCCTCCTGTGCCCACAGCCCCTGCAGGTGGGGGGTCCGACCCAGGGCCACGTACTCCTCCACGGTCAGGGAGGGGGGCACGCCTGCGTCGACGCCGGCCACGGCCATGCGCCGTGCCCGCCGCTCCGGCCCCCAGGCCCGCAGCTCGGTGCCGTCCAGCCGCACCTGGCCGGCCCAGGGCTGGAGGTAGCCGGAAAGAGTGCGCAAGAGGGTCGTCTTGCCCGAGCCGTTGGGGCCCGCCACCGCCAGCCACTCCCCCCGCCGGACCGCCAGGGTGACCCCGTCCAGCACCGGGTCGGCGGCGTAGCCCACCCGCACGCCCAGCAACTCCAGGGCAAAGCCCATCCCGTCCACCTCCAGCCCGGCCGGCACGGCCCACAGGCCGCGGGGGTCCTTCCGGCGTCGTCACAGGTCGCGGCCGGTGGCGTGGCGGCGCAGCAGCCACAGGAACCACGGCGCCCCGGCCAGGGCCGTCACCACGCCCACCGGCAACTCGGCCGGTGCCAGGACGACCCGCGCCACGGTGTCGCAGAGGATCAGCACCGTGGCCCCCGCCAGCACGGTGCCCGGCAGCAGCCGCCGGTGGTCCGCCCCGACCAGCATCCGGACCCCGTGGGGCACGATCAGCCCGACGAAACCGATGACCCCGCTGACGCTGACCGCCGTGGCCGCCAGCAGGGAACCCGCCACCACCAGGCGCCGCTTGACCGCCTCCACGTCGATGCCCAGGTGGTGGGCCGCCTCCTCCCCGAGCCACAAGGCGTTGAGGGCACGGACCTGGCCGGCCAGCAGGCCGATGCCGATCCCGGCAGCGATCGTCAGGGCGATCGCGTCCCGCCAGCCGGCGCCCGAGAGGCTCCCCAGCAGCCAGAAGACCAGGGGCCGCAGGCGCTCGCCGCTCAGGAACACCAGCAACGAGACCAGGGCTCCCAGCAGGGAGGCGACCGCCACGCCCGCCAGCAGCAGGGTGCCGACGGCCAGCCGGCCGCCGACCCGGGCCAGGCGGGCGACCATCAGGACCGCCGCCAGGGCGCCGGCGAAGGCGCAGGCGGGCACCAGGCCAAAGCCCAGGGCCCGCGCGGCGGCCACGGCCAGGGCCCCCAGGTTCGACCAGGGACCGCCACCGGCCCCCGGCAGTCCCGCCGCCGGGGCCGCCCCGGCCGCCGCCTGGGCGAAGGCCTGCAGCATCAGGTACGCCACCGCCGCGCCCAGGGCGCCACCGCTGGAGACCCCCAGCACGTAGGGATCGGCCATGGGATTGCGGAACAACGTCTGAAAGGCGCTGCCGGCGGCCGCCAGGGACGCGCCGACCAGGCCCGCCAGCAGCACCCGGGGCAAACGGATGTCCAGGAGGATCCGGGCCGGCGGCGACGGGTCCGTCCCGCCGGCCTCGCCGGTCCCTCCCGCCACCCCGCCCAGCAGGATCCGCAGCACCTGCCCCGGCGGAACCTCCACCGCCCCCAGCCCCGTGGCCAGGACCAGAACCAGCACCAGGGCCACGGCGAGCCACCCCAGCGCCAGGCCCCGGCGCCTGGCCGGGGCGGGCCGCCCGGCCCGGCCCGCCCGCCCCGTGGCGCCCGGTCCTACGGCCACCCCGGCGGCACCCGAGCCCGCCCTGGCGCCCGCACCGCCGTCCGGGCCCGGGCTCAGGGCGTCAGGTCCCGGCTCCACACCGGCCGCGCCGGCTTGGGCCGGTTCGTCCCCCGCCGGTCGGGGCCGCCGCGGCCCCTTCTCCTTCCTGGCCGCCGCCTTGTCGCGACCCACCGCAACCCCTCACTGGAACCGGTCGGGGTAGAACCAGCGGGCCAGCTGTTCGAGGCCCTCCACCAGCCGCGGCCCCGGCCGGCTGATCAAATCGTCGCCGATCATGTAGATCCGCCCTTCTTTGACGGCGGTGATGCCCTCCCAGCCGCTGCGGGTCCCGGCCTTGAGCTCGTCATAGGAGCTCTTCAGGGACGCCGGCACCACGATGACCTGGGGATCCTGGCGGACCACCTCTTCCAGGCTGATCTGCGGCCACGCCTGCCCCGTCCCCTCGGCCACGTTGACGCCCCCGGCCGCCACGATGACGTCGTGGATAAAGCCGCCGGGCCCGACGGTCATCAGGGGATCGTTCCAGACCTCGTAGAACACCCGCACCCGCTGGTCCTTTGGCACGTCGGCCACCCGCTGGCGCACCGCGTCGATGCGGGCCTTCATCTCGGCCACCACCTGCTGCGCACCCGCCTGGGCGTCGACCAGCTCGCCGATGCGCTGGATGCGCTCGAGCACGTCGTCCAGGGTGGCCGGCTGGATGACCGCCACGGGGATGCCCAGTTCCTCCAGCTTCTTGACCTGTTCCTCGGTGCCGCCGATGGTCAGGGCCAGGTCGGGTTCCAGGGCGACGATCTGCTCGTAGTTCGTGTCGGTGAGGCCGCCCAGCTTGGGCAGGTCCTGGACCTCCGCGGGGTAGTCGCTGAAGCTGTCGACCCCCACCACCCGGTCGCCGGCCCCGATGGCGAAGAGGATCTCGGTGTTGCTGGGCGCCAGGGAGACGATCCGCTCGGGCCGGGCCTCCAGGGTGACCTGGCGGCCGGCGTCGTCGGTAAAGGTGTA
>DATCLH010000291.1:0-18841 GCA_036564035.1 Thermaerobacter sp. | reverse complement strand
CCCACCTTCGGCCAGGACGCCCGGACGGCGGCGGCCCTGGTGGCCGAGTTGGCCGCCCTGCACCAGCAGGGGACGACCCTGGTCATGGCCACCCACGACCTGGAGCTGGCGGCGGCCGCGGCCACGCGGGTGCTGGTCTTCGGCCAGGGCCGGTTGCTTTATGACGGCCCGCCCGATCCCCTGTGGGACGAACCCGGCCTGCTGGAGGCCGCGGGCCTGGCTGCCGCCCCCGGGGCGCCCTGGGGTGCCCGGTCCCCCAATGGCCGGCTCCGGGGTCCCGCAGGGGCCGGCGCCGGCGGCCCGGTGGATGGGGTGGCGGCCCGTGGGGAAGGGGGCGTTCGGGGGCCAGAGGCAGGGGACCCCGGACGGGACGGGGCCGGCGGCGCCGTGGGAGCGGCGGTGGGGTCCGGGGTGGCGGGCGCGGGACCGGCCTCGGGCCCAAGGCCCCAGGAGGGAGCAGGGCGGCCGCGGCCCGTTCCGTGGGCCTGCCGCGTCCACCCCGCGTGGAAGCTGGCCGTCCACCTGGCCCTGGCCGCCGTGATCCTGGCCACCGGCGACCCGAGGATGCTGGCGGCCTTGCTGGCTGTGCCGGTGCTGGTCGGCGGGTTCTTGGGCGGGATCGGGCTGCGCCGGTGGCTGGTGGCCCTGGCCCCCTTCGTCCTGGTGGCGGGAACCCGCCTCTGGACCCTGGGGGCCTTCGGCCGGGGCGAGCAGGTGGTGGGCCAGATCCTCTGGTACCGGTTCACCGCCGAAGGGCTGGAGAGCGGGCTGGTGGTCGGCCTGCGGCTCCTCGGGCTGGGGGCCCTGGGCGTGCTCTATGCGGGGACCACGGGGTTGGCCGACCTGGTCCTCGGGCTGATGCAGCAGTGGCGGCTCAGCCCCCGGTGGGCCTACGGCCTGCTGGCCGCCCTGCGCTTCGTCCCCCTGTTCCAGGAGGAACTGGAACGGGTGCGGCAGGCCTACCGGGTACGGGGCTTGACGGGGCGGGGGCCCCTGGGGCGGCTGCGGGCGGTCTACCGTTACAGCCTGGCGCTGCTGGTCCACGCCATCCGGACGGCGGAGGTGGTGGCCGTGGCCCTGCAGGCCCGGGGGTTCGACGGCTCCCGGCGGCGGACCTACTACCGCACCCTGCCGGCCGGATGGCGGGAGGTGGCCTACGCCGTCCTCCTGCTGGCGGCCAGCGCGCTTGCCCTCTGGCTGGCCGGGCGGCTGGCGTAGGCCGGCACGGACGGGTCGCCGCGGGAGACCCGCGGGCTTCTAGACGGCCCGCCGCCCCGCCCGGCCCCCTCGCCCACCCCCCCGCGGCGGGGCGACCTCTTCACCGGTTCACCGGCGGGCGATCCCGGCGGCGCGCCCGGGTGGCCAGTATGCCAAGCAGGGAGGGACGCCATGTGGCGAGGTTGGATCCCGCGGAGCCGGAAGGCCTGGCCGGCCGGCTCTGGCAGCAGAACCTGGACCTAGCCCGCCGCTGCCTGGAGCACCCCTTCGTCCAGGGGATCGGCCGGGGCGACCTGCCGCGGTCGCGCTTTGCCTGGTACGTGGGCCAGGACGCCGCCTTCCTGGAGGCCTTCGCCCGGGCCTACGCCCTGGCCCTGGCCAAGGCGCCCGATCTCGAGGCCATGACCGCCCTGCAGGAGCTCCTGCAGGGCGTCCTGGACGAGCTCCGCCTGCATCGGTCCTATGCCGCCCGCTGGGGGGTGGACCTGCGGCCCGAACCGTCCCTGGCGACCCGGGCCTACACCGGGTTCGTCCTGGAGGTGGCGTGGTCCCGGCCGGTGGGCCTCATCGCCGCCGCCATGACGCCCTGCATGCGGCTGTACGCCTTCCTCGGGCAGTCCCTGGGCTCCGGCCAGCGGCCCGACAACCCCTACCGGGATTGGATCGCCACCTACGCCAGCCCGGATTTCGCGGCCCTGGCCGCCCGCCTGGAGAACCTCCTCAACCGGTGGAACGCCGGCGCCAGCGCCCTCCAGCCGCCAGCGGAGGTGGCCGCCGTCTACCGGACCGCCATGGCGCTGGAGCTGGCCTTCTTCGAGGCGGCCTGGCGGTCGGGGGACGGTCCGGGGGCCTGACCCGGGCCACCGCGGCGCGGCGGGGAACAGGTCGGGGGACCCGGTTCATCGCGAGGTCAGGGCAGGACCAGCTCCAGCAGGACGACCTCGGGCCGGCAGAGGAGCCGGATCCACGGGCGGGGGGTGCCGAGTCCCGTGCTGATGTACCACCAGGTGCCTGCGACGGGGAACCAGCCCCGATCGTAGGTGGGGAACCACCCCTGGCCGGGGATCCACAGCGCCCCCACCAGGGGGAGGCGGACCTGGCCGCCGTGGGTGTGACCGGCCAGGGCCAGGGCGACGCCGCGGCGGGCGGCCTCCTGGCGGATGCCGTCCGCCGGGGCATGGGCCAGGAGGACCACCGGGAGGCCCGGCGGCGCCCCGGCCAGGGCGGCGGCCAGATCGTCCCGGCCGGTGTGGGGGTCGTCGACGCCGGCCAGGAAAATGGCGGCCGCTCCAGAGCCCACTTGCACGCCCCGGTTGACCAGGACCTGGACCCCTGCCGCCTCCAGATCCCGCCGCAGCCCGTACCAGCCGTAGAGGTGGTCGTGGTTGCCCGGGACCAGGTAGACCGGCCAGCGCCGGGCCAGCCGCCGCAAGAGCGCCACCCCCCGCCCGGCGGGCAGCCCCTTGCCCTCCGCCAGGTCGCCGGTGAAGACCACGGCGTCCGGCTGCCACGCCTCGATCCACCGGATCAGGCGCCCCTCCGCGATCCGGTAGACCGGGGCATGGAGGTCCGTCAGGTGGACCAGGCGCAGCCGCGCCGGGCGGGTCCCGGGCTCCTCCCCGGCCCGGGGGGCGGGGTTCGGGGCAGCCCCGGCCGCGCCGGGGGCTGGTGCCGGCAGGGGGATCGAGACCGGCTGGCCGCCCGCCGGGCGGTCCAGGCGCAGCCGGTAGGCCCGCGCCTTCAGCCAGCGGGGTTCCACCAGGTAGCCCCAGGCCAGCGCCAGGATGAGCAGGGCCGCCACCAGCTGCAGGAAGGCGGCGAGACTCCCTGGGCTCCACCCGGCCGCGCCCAGGCCCACCGCCAGGGCCAGGCCCGCGGGCCGTGGGGCCGGGCCCAGCGGCGGGAGGAACCGGCCGGCGCGGGGGCCGGCCGCCACGCGGGCCCCGCCACCGCCGGCCGGCGCCGGCGGCCGGCCCCGCGCAGCCCAAGACGGGTGCGGGTGCCCGCGGCGCCGTCCCCTCACCCAGCCGTCCTCCCCGGGCGGCCTGGGGGCAGTGGCCAGGCCCCTTCCATGCGCAGCAGCCGCTCCTTGACGGCAGGGCCTCCGCCCGAGTAGGCGCCCAGGACCCCTCCGGTCCGCACCACCCGGTGGCAGGGGATGAGCAGGGCGATGGGATTGGCGGCGACGGCGTTGCCCACCGCCCGGGCGGCGCCCGGCCGCCCCAGGGCGCGGGCGATGGCCCCGTAGGTGCGGACGCTGCCGCGGGGGATCCGGCGGACCTGGTCGAGGACGGCCCGGGTGAAGGGGCCGAGCCCCCACACGTCCAGGTCCAGGGGGACGTCGACGGGCTCGCCCGCAAACCAGGCATTGAGCAGGGCCTGCCACTCCGCCCGCCGGCCGTCGTCCCGCACCGCCCGGCCCGCCGCGTTCGACGGGGCCGCCCTGTCTGGGGCGGGGGCGGGTTCGTCCGGTTCCCCCCGTTCCCCCGGTGCCAGCTCCAGGGCGCACAGGCCGCGGGCGGACCACACGACCCGGGCCGGGCCGACGGGGGTGGCGACCACGGTGTAGCGCAGCGGGGGATCCCCGCCGGCTCTGCCGTCCCTGCCGGCCGCCGGCGCAGGACCGGCCGCGGGCGCGGGGCCGGTGCCCTGGGGATCCGGGGCTGCCGCGGGCTCAGGGGCTGCGGCGGAATCCAGGGCCGCCGCAATCCCGCCCCCGGGCCGTTGGCGCCGGCCGTCCTGGCCGTGGCTGCCCGGGCGGCCCGCGGGGCCGTCCGGGCCTGGGCCGGCCGGCCCTTGCCCGCCGGGGTCGCCCAGCCCGCCATGGCGGCCTGGCCGGCCTGCGGCGCCGTTCCCACGGGGATGCGCCGGCCGATCGTGCCCGCCGCTGCCCCGGCCGGCTTCGCCCATCGCCCTCACCTCCGGATCCCGTTGCCTCCCCGGCGTCGCCTGCAGGAGCCGTCTTTGCCAAAAACGAACATACCTTCCTGAAGACGAGCGGGGTGGGTCACAAGGCCATGGTCGATCGCATCTTGCAACGGCTCTTCGCCCTGGGCAGTTCGGTGTACCTGCCGCCCGAGCTGGACGACGAGCCCTTCTTCCGGGCGCGCTACTACGCCGTGTACCGGTTTCTACACCGCAACGACGTCACCATCGTCCAGGACCGGGAGCGGCGCTACTTCCTGTGGGAGGGCGGGCCCGAGCTGCGGCAGGTGGGGATGGAGGAACTGGGCCGGCTGCTCTTGGCCGGGGCGATCCTGCCCATGTCCGATCCCCAGCCCCTGCCGGGCCTTTACGCCCATATGCGTCCGGTCTACAACCCCATGCGCCGCACCTTCGAATTCCGCCGCCGTTAGTACCGCCCCCGGGGCCGCCGGGCCACGTCCGAGCCGGCGGGACAGTTCCCGACGGGAAACCGCGGGGGCCGGCCCCGGCCGGGACCAACCCTTTGCGGCTCAGGCGGGGGCCACCACGTCGCCGGCCCCGCCGCCGGCCTCGCCCAGGCCCCGCCAGCGGGCCGGGCCCGGGAAGTGGCGCTGCCGGAACTGGCGGGCCAGCTGCACCGCACGGTGGGCGGCCTCTTCGGGGGTGGCGGCGAACTCCAGGGCCACCGTGCGCCGGTGGTCCAGGTAACGGCCGTCGGTCAGGACCTGCCGGATCCGGTCGGACCAGCCCCCGGTGGCGGCCAGCACCACCACGGGCCGGCCGTTGAGGTAGGCCGCCGAGAGCTCGCCCAGGGTGCCGTTGCCGCCGCCCATCATCAGCACGGCGTCGGCGCTGTGGATCAGCACCAGGCTGCGCCACTCCATGCCCAGGCCGGTGGTCAGGGGCAGCGAGAGCCACCCGTTGCCCTCCCGCGGGTCGTCGCCGGGCAGGATGCCGACCGTCAGGCCGCCCGCCTCCCAGGCGCCCTGGGATACGGCCGCCATCACGCCGTCGCGGCCGCCCGTCAGCACCACGGCCCCCAGGCGCGCCAGGGCCGCGCCCACCTCCACCGCCGCCTGGTAGAGGGCGGGGGCGATGGCGCCAGAGTCGCCGATCACCGCGACGCGCAGCGGCGGCTGGGCCGGGATGACGGGGCCGCCTCCGCCGGGACGCGGGGTCCCATGCCGGTTCTCCAACCCTCAGGCCTCCTTCCGGGTCAGCTGCTCCTGTTCACCGTACTGCAAGAGCCACAGGCGGTGGTAGAGGCCGCCCCGCGCCAGGAGCTCCTGGTGGGTGCCCACCTCCCGGATCTGTCCGCGGTGCAGCACGATGATGCGGTCGGCGTGCTGGATCGTCGAGAGCCGGTGGGCCACGATCAGCGTGGTGCGGCCCCGGGTCAGCTGGCGCAGCGCCTCCTGGATCAGCTGTTCCGTCTCCGTGTCGATGTTGGCCGTCGCCTCGTCCAGGACCAGGATGGCGGGATCGTAGGCCAGGGCCCGGGCGAAGGCCAGGAGCTGCCGCTGGCCCGCCGAGAGGGTCGAACCCCGCTCCGTCACCGGCTCGTCGTACCCCCGCGGCAGCCGGCGGATGAACTCGTCCGCCCGGGTCAGCCGGGCCGCCCGCTCCACCGCCGCGTCGGAGATGGCGGGATTCCAGAGCCGGATGTTGTCCCGGATCGTACCGGTGAACAGGAAGACGTCCTGCTGGACCACAGCGATGTGGCGCCGCAGCTCCTCCTGGGGCCACTCCCGGACGTCGATGCCGTCGATGCGCACGGCGCCCCGCTGGACGTCGTAGAACCGGCTCATCAGGCTCAGGATGGACGTCTTGCCGGCGCCGGTGTGGCCGACGAAGGCCACCGTCTCGCCGGGTTCGACCCGGAAGGAGACGTCCTTGAGCACCCACTCCTCATCCCGGTAGGCGAACCAGACCCGGTCGAACTCCACGGCGCCCCGCACGCGGGCGGGGACCCGCGGCCGCTCGGGGTCAACGATGGCCGGGGGCGTGTCCAGCACCCCGAAGATGCGCTCGGCCGAGGCCATGGCCGACTGCATGATGTTGAACTTCTCCGCCAGCTCGGTGATCGGCCGGAAGAACCGCTGGACGTACTGGATGAAGGCCACCAGGACGCCCAGTTCCAGCTGCCGGCCCAGTACCTGGGCGCCGCCGTAGGCGATGACCAGCGCCAGGGCCAGGGAGGAGAGGAAATCGATCACCGGCCGGAAGACGGCGAAGATCGTCACGTGGCGCATGGTCGCCTCGAAGTACGACCGGTTGATGGCGTCGAACTCGGCGAACTGCTCCCGCTCCCGCCGGAACACCTGGATGATCCGCATGCCCGAGATGTTCTCGGACAGGAAGGCGTTGATCCGGGCCAGCCGCACCCGCATCTGGCGGTAGGCGGAGCGGGCCTGGCTGCGGAAGATGGCGGCGGCCACCACCACCAGGGGCAGCACGGCGAAGGCCGTCAGGGCCAGCCGGGCGTTGTAGGCCAGCATGATCCCCGCGATGCCCACCAGGACGAACAGGTCGCGGAAGAGGTTGACCACCACGCTGGTGTACATCTCGTTCAGGGTCTCCACGTCGTTGGTCACCCGGGTGACCAGCCGGCCGACGGGGTTGCGGTCGAAGTAGCCCAGGTGCATCCGCTGCAGGTGGCCGAACACCTGGGCCCGGATCTGGGCGACGATGCGCTGGGCCGTCCACTGCAGCAGGTAGCCCTGGGTGTAGGCCAGCACGAAGGCAGCCGCCGCCAGGGCCAGGTAGAGCCCGGCGATCCGGGCCACCGCCGCCCGCTCGGGCTGGCGGAACTGGTGGACCTCCTCGCGGCTGAGCAGCCGGGCCGGCAAGGCCCGCCCTCCGGCATCGCCCCCCGTCCCGCCGGCCGCCGGCGCCAGGACCACGGTGGCGCCGCCGGCCGTGCCCACCTGGAGCTGGGCGGGCGGCGCGGTGACCGGTTCGTCCCCCACCTGGACCAGGTAGAACCGGCCGCCGTCCACCTCCAGCACCTGGTAGCGGGCTGCCGCCCGCTGGGCCGGGGACAGGAAGCCCGCGGGCAGGCGGTCTTCCCTCAGGAAGAACCGGCCCTCGAAGGCCACCGCCTCCCGTTGCAGGCGGGCCGGCAGCTGCTCCACGACCGCCGGTTGCAGGGCGATGCGCGGCCGGTCGGCCGCCCGCAGGTGGTGGTCGATGGCCGTGCGGATCAGCAGGGGCCCGGCCAGGTCGGCCGCCGTGACCAGCAGCAGCAGGACGATGCTGACCAGGATCCAGCCCAGGTGGGGCCGGGCGTAGCCCAGCAGCCGGCGCATCAGGCGGCCGTCGTAGATCTTGCCCAGATGTTCGTCCTCGCGGTATTCCTCCATGCCCGTTGGCGCAGCTCCTCTCTCGCGGCGGCGCGGCTGTGACGCCCGTCTCCCAAGGGGTTCACTCGGCGGCGATCTGTTCCTCCAGCCGCTGGCGGTGGTACAGGCGGTAGTACTCGCCCCGGCGGGCCAGCAGCTCCTGGTGGGTGCCGCGTTCCACCACCCGGCCGCCGTCCAGCACCAGGATCTCGTCGGCGTGCTGGACGGTGGACACCCGGTGGGAGATGAGGATGGTGGTCCGCCGGGCCATGATCTCCCGCAGGCGCTCCAGGATCCGGCTCTCCGTCTGGCTGTCCACGGCGGAGAGGCAGTCGTCCAGGATCAGGATCGGCGGGTCCTTGAGCAGGGCCCGGGCGATGCTGATCCGCTGGCGCTGGCCGCCCGAGAGGGTGACGCCCCGCTCGCCCACCGGCGTCTCGAAGCCCCGGGGGAAGCGGCGGATGTCCTCCTCCACCTGGGCGTCGCGGGCGGCGGCCTCCACGGCCTCCCGGCTCCACCGGCCCGGCGCGAAGGCGATGTTCTCGGCGATGGTCTTGGAGAAGAGGAAGTGGTCCTGGGGCACGTAGCCCACGTCCCGGCGCAGGACCTCCAGCGGGATGTCCCGCACGTCGATGCCGTCGATGAACACCGTGCCGGCCGGCGGGTCGTAGACGCGCACCAGCAGGTTTGCCAGGGTCGTCTTGCCCGAGCCGGTCCGGCCGATGAGGGCCAGGGTGCGGCCGGGTTCCACCGTCACCGTCAAGTCCTGCAGGGCCGGCGGCAGGTCGGGCCGGTAGCGGAAGGTCAGGCCCCGGATCTCGATCCGGCCCGCCAGACGGTCCACCTGCGCCGGCTGGGGGGCGTCGGTGATCTCGGGCCGCTCGGCGAAGATGGCGTCGATCCGCTCCATGGAGGCGGCGCCCCGCTCCAGCAGGTTGACGACCCAGCCGATGGCCAGCATCGGCCAGACCAGCATGCCCAGGTAGCTGATGAAGGCGACGAAGTCGCCCAGGCTGATGACCCCGTCCAGCACCAGCGCGCCGCCGTAGCCCAGGACGATGACGAACCCCAGGCGGGTGAGGAAGTCGATCAGCGGGTCGAAGGCGGCGTCCACCCGGTGCAGGTGGAGGTTGGCCTGGAGGTAGCGGTGGTTGACCCGCTGGAAGGCCTGTTCTTCCGCGGCGGTGCGGGAGAAGGCCTTGACCACGCGAATGCCCGACAGGTTCTCCTGCACCCGGTCGGTCAGGTCGCTGAAGATGTCCTGCACCCGCCGGAAACGGGCGTGGATGGCCCGTCCCAGGCCCCAGGAGGACAGGGCCAGCAGGGGCAGGGGCGCCAGGCCCAGCAGGGTCAGGCGCCAGTCGATGGTCAGCAACATCACCGCCAGGGTGCCGGCGCTCATCATCAGGGAGTCGGCCAGCATCAGGACGCCCGGGCCCACCGCCATGCGCACGGCCTGGAGGTCGTTGGTGGCATGGGCCATCAGGTCGCCGGTCTTGTGGTGGTTGAAGTAGTTGGCCGACAGGCCCAGCAGGTGCCGGAAGAGCCGCTCCCGCATCTCCCGCTCGATGCGCCAGGAGGTGCCGAAGACGTAGATCCGCCAGAAGTAGCGGAAGATGCCCACGCCCACCGCCAGGCCGACGATCAGCCCGGCGTAGCGCAAAACGCCGCCCAGGTCCAGGGCACCCCGGTCCAGGGCGTCGGTGAAGCCGCCGACCAGCCGGGGGATGGCCAGCTGGAGCAGGTCGGTGGCCAGCAGGGCACCCACGCCCAGGGCGTAGCGGGTCCAGTGGGGGCGGATCAGGCGGAGGAGGAAGGCCATGCGCTTGCCCAACGGGCTCCATCCTTTCCGGTTATCCCGTCTCCCGAAAATTCCGGCAAGCTCTCAGTATAGCACACGGCGGGAGCGGGGAGCGGCAGGGTACCGGCCGGCCGCGGCAGCGGTAGCGGCGGCCGGGCGGGGAGGCCGGCCCGCAGCGGTGGGCCAGGGCAGGCCGCCGGCCGGTCGGGGGACCGCCGCGCTGGCCAGCGGCACGACGGCGGACCCACCCCCGGATTGGCGCCCGGGCCTGCGAAGAGTATCGGTAAGCGGCCGGGGCCGGTCGTCCCCCGGCCGGGCCCATCGGCTGCGATGGTCCACCCCCCAGGGTACTCCCCCTGTCTCGCGCGAAGGGGACCGCCACCGGCGGTCCCCTTCGCGCATGGGCGCACCCTTCGCGCATGGGCGCGCATGGGTGGGGTGAGCCCGGGTCTACTCCTCGCCCCGGGTATAGTGGGTGCCCACCGCCGCCGGCGGGGTCGACCGCCGCATCACCCCGGCCAGGACCAGCAGGGTGACCACGTAGGGCAGCATCTCCAGGAACTGATAGGGGATGGCCACGTTGGCCTGGATCGACAGCGCCTCGGCCGCGCCGAACAGCAGCGAGGCCAGGGCGGCGCCCACGGGCGTCCAGTTGCCGAAGATCATGGCGGCCAGGGCGACGAAGCCGCGCCCCTGGGTCATGCCCTCCACGTAGACGTGGTTGAGCTCGACGACCAGGTAGGACCCGGCCAGCCCAGCGAAGAGGCCGCTCAGGATCACCCCGGTCATGCGCATGGCCTCCACGTTGACCCCCAGGGTGTCGGCCGCCAGCGGGTTCTCCCCGCAGGCCCGCAGGCGCAGGCCGAAGGGCGTGCGCTGCTGCACGTACCAGACCACCAGGATCAGCAAGAAGCCCACGGGGACCAGGGGCGAGATGTCGCCCAGGTAGGGCACCGGCAGGGCCGGCAGCCCCTCCACCCGCGGCGAGGTGGTGGCCGTGCCGAAGGCGCGGTAGCTGCCGATCCGCACCAGGCCCGTCGCCAGCAGGTTGATGGCCACGCCGCTGACGATGTGGTCGACCCGGAAGCGCACCGCGGCCACCGCGTGGACCACCGCCAGGGCGGCGCCGGCCAGGGCGCCCGCCACGATGCCGGCCACCGGCCCCGCGGTGATGCCGGCCCAGGCGGCGCAGAAGGCGCCGAACAGCATCATGCCCTCCAGGCCGATGTTGACCACGCCGCCCAGCTCGGTGAAGGTGGCGCCCACGCCGGTGATCAGCACGGGCAGGGACAGGCGCAGGGTCGCGGCCACCAGCGCCACCAGTCCCACCAGCAGGGCCGGCGAAGCGGCGTCATGCGCCGGCATGGTGTCCCTCCTCTCGCCCCGGGGCGTCCGGCCGGGTTCGTCCCCCGCCGGCGGTCCCCGCCGACTGGCCGGCCAGGATGTGGGCCCGCTCCCAGCGGCGGAGCCAGCGCCCGGCCACCGCGGAGGTGATCAGCATGGTGAGGATGATCACGCCCTCCATCACGGTGATGACCTCCCGCGGCACGTCGGCCAGGGCCTGGACCCCCAGGCCGCCCCGCTGCAGGAAGGCGAACAGGAAGGAGGCCAGGACGACCCCGGCGGGGTGGTTGGCCCCCAAGAGGGCGACGGCGATGCCGGTGAAGCCGTAGCCGCGGGGGAAGTCGATGTCGAGGTAGCCGAAGTAGCCCAGCAGGTCGGACATCCCGACCAGGCCCGCCAGGGCGCCGCTCAAAAGCAGGGCCTTGCGCTGGACGGCGGGGACGGGGATGCCGGCGGCCCGGGCCGCCTCGGGGTTGAGACCCACCGCCCTCAGCTCGAAGCCGAAGGGCGTCCGCCACAGCACCAGGTACACCACCGCCGCCAGGGCCAGGGCCACGAGGAAGAACCAGTCCAGGGCCACCGACGGCCGCAGGTGGATGCCCAACAGCTCGGCCAGGCCGTGGATGCGGGGGATCCGGGCCGACGCCGCGATCTCGGGCATCCGCACCCGGGTCGTGCCGGCCTGGGTCGGGTCGCGGAACACGTCGCCGATGAGCCAGAGCAGCAGGGACGTGGCGATGAAGTTGAGCATGATCGTGCTGATGACCTCGTGGACGCCCCGCCGCACCTTCAGCTCCGCCGGGAGCCAGGCCCACAGGGCGCCGCCCGCCATCCCGGCCAGCACCGTCAGGGGCAGGTGCAGGGCGGCCGGCAGGCCCGCCAGGTAGATCCCGGCCAGGGAGGCGGTGAAGGCGGCGATCAGGTACTGGCCCTCCACCCCGATGTTGAACAGGCCGGCCCGGAAGCTCAGCGCCACCGCCAGGCCGGAGAGGATGAGGGGTGTCATCCGCGACAGGACGCCGGCGATGCTGTCGGGGCTGGAGAGGTTGTAGGTCAGCATCACCTGGAGGACCTCCAGGGGATGGCCGCCCGTGGTGCGCACCACCACGGCCCCGATCAGCCCCGCCAGCACCAGGGCGACGACGGGGACGGCGGCGTAGAGCAGGCCGCGGGTCCACCTCATGCCGTCTCACCTCCGGCCAGCATCAGCCGGCCCAGCCGCTCGGGCGTGGCCTCTTCCCGGGCCAGCTCGCCGGCCAGCCGCCCTCGCACCAGCACGCCGATGCGGTCGGCCAGGGCCATGATCTCCTCCAGGTCCGCCGAGATCAGCAGCACCCCCAGCCCCCGCGCCCGCGCCTCGAGGAGCTGGCTCCACACGAACTCGATGGCGCCCACGTCCAGGCCCCGGGTGGGCTGGGCCGCCACGATGAGCCGGGGCCCGCGCTCCAGCTCCCGCGCCAGGATCAGCTTCTGCTGGTTGCCGCCCGACAGGGCGGCGGCGGGGACGTCCAGGGAGGGCGTGCGGACGTCGTAGCGGGCGACGTAGCCGGCCACCCGCCGGCGGATGGCGGCGGGGCGGTAGAGGGGGCCGCGCCGCCAGAGGGGGTCGCGGTGGCTGCCCAGCATGGCGTTCTCCCACAGGGTCATGGGCAGCACCAGGGCCTGGCGGTGCCGGTCCTCGGGGATCACGGCCATCCCCTCGGCGCGGCGGCGCGCCACGCTCCAGCCCGCCGCGTCCCGGCCGAAGATCTCCACCCGGCCCCGGTGGACCGGCCGCAGCCCTGTCACCACCTGGACCAGCTCGGCCTGGCCGTTGCCCTCGACCCCGGCGATGGCGTAGATCTCGCCGGGGTGCACGGTGATGGAGACCCCGTCCAGCACGGCGCGGGCGCCCTCGAGGCAGGTCACGTCGTGCAGGGCCAGCAAGGGGGCCGGTTCGTCCAGCCGGGGCGGCTCGGGCCGCTCCAGCCGGAAGAGGACGGGGCGGCCGACCATCATCTCGGCCAGCTGCGGCTTGGTCGCCTCCCCGGCGGCGACGGTGCCGATGACCCGGCCGCGGCGCAGCACGGTGATGCGGTCGGCGATGGCCAGGACCTCGTCCAGCTTGTGGCTGATGAACAGCACGGTCTTGCCCTGCTGGCGCAGCTCCCGCAGGTGGCGGAAGAGCTCCTCCACCTCCTGGGGCACCAGGACGGCCGTCGGCTCGTCCAGGATCAGGACCTGGGCGCCGCGGTAGAGGACCTTGAGGATCTCCACCCGCTGCTGCTGGCCGACGGAGAGGTCGGCCACCCGGGCGTCGGGGTCGATGTCCAGGTGGTAGCGGCCGGCCAGTTCCGCCACCCGGGCCCGGGCAGCCGCCAGGTCGAGCCGGCCCGCCGAGCCGGGTTCGCTGCCCAGCACCACGTTCTCCGCCACCGTGAAGCGCGGGACCAGCATGAAGTGCTGGTGGACCATGCCGATGCCCAGCTGGGCCGCGTGGCGCGGCCCCCGCAGCCGGACCGGCCGGCCCTCCAGCAGGATCTCCCCGGCGTCGGGCTCGTAGAGGCCGGCCAGGATCTTCATCAACGTGGACTTGCCGGCGCCGTTTTCCCCGACGATGGCGTGGATCTCGCCGCGGCGCACGGCGAAGCTGATGTCGTCGTTGGCCACCAAGCCGGGAAAGCGCTTGGTGATGTGGCGGACCTCCAGCATCCACTCGGCTTCCGGCACGACCGCACCTCCCTGCGCCGCGGCGCCCGGGCATGGGCAGGGGACGGCCCCCGTGCCGTCCCCTGCGGTGGAACCCGGCCCGCGCTTCCCCGGGCGCGCCCGGGGTGCGCTCCTCACACGTCGCCCGGCGTCTCGGGGACGTGGATCTCGCCGCTGATGATCTTCTGCTTCAGCTCGTCCAGCTGGGCCGTGATGTCCTCGATCATGGAGCGGTTCTTGTCGTTGACCGCGTAGCCGACGCCGTCCTCCTTGAGGCCGTAGGCGTGCAGGCCGGCCTGGAAGTTGCCCTCGACCACGGAGCGGATCACGTCGTAGACCGCCACGTCGACCCGCTTCACCATGGAGGTCAGGATCACGTCGGCGTAGTCGGGCGAGGTCAGGGACTGGTCGGCGTCCACGCCGATGGCCAGCTTGCCCTGCTGCTTGACGGCCTCGAACACGCCCTTGCCGGTGCCGCCGGCCGCGTGGTAGATCACGTCGGCGCCCTGCCGGATCTGGGCCAGGGCCAGCTCCCGGCCCTTGGTCGGGTTGTTGAAGGCCTCGCCGGTGGTGCCGGCGTAGTCGGACAGCACCTTGATGTCGGGGTTGATGTACTTGGCCCCGGCCCGGTAGCCGGCCTCAAAGCGCTCGATCAGCGGGGTCTTCATGCCGCCGACGAAGCCGATGGTGCCGGTCTTGCTCTTGAGCGCCGCGGCCGCGCCGACCAGGAAGGAGCCCTCGTGCTCCTTGAAGGTCAGGCAGGCCACGTTGTCCAGCTGCTCCTGCGGGCAGGAGTCGATGATGGCGAACTTGACGTCGGGGTACTCCTTGGCCACGGCGCTGATGGCGTCGGTGAAGAGGAAGCCGACGCCGATCACCAGGTCGTAGCCCTGGTCGGCGAAGGTCCGCAGCAGGTCCTCCCGGTTCTGGCCGCCCGCGTCGGGCTCGGCGTCCTGGGCCTCCAGCCGGTCGCCGAACTCCTGCTTGGCCTTCTCCAAGCCCGCGTAGGCCATGTCGTTGAAGGACTGGTCGCCGCGCCCGCCCACGTCGTAGACCAGGCCGACGCGGACCTTGGCCTGCTCGCCGCCGCCGGTACCCGTGCCGCCCCCCTGCTCCTGGGTCCCGCCGCCACCGCCGCCGCAGGCGGAGAGGATCAGCGAACCCGCCACCACGAGGGCCAGACCCCACATCCGGCCTCTGGCTCGCCCGCGCATAGGAAACCCCCCGTTGAAAGGCTGTGATGGTGCGAGCGGCCCCGCGAATCGTGTCGAAGCCGCGAACCATGGACGTGTTCCCCGTCCTCCGACGATATCCTGCCGCCCAGCCGTTCGTCCCGGCCAGAACATTCTGGGGCCGATGCCGCGGGATGCAACCCCTGGTGCGGGATGACAGCCGTCGCAGGGGACGGCTGGCACCCATGGTGCAGACCGGGAGCGGAAGGATCGTCCGGGGGCGGACGGGGCGCGGGCGCCGCCGGCGGGTGCGCCGCGACCGCTGCCCGACGCGCCCGGGCCGATCGCGGACGGCGGCGGCGGGCCGGGGACGGCCAGGAACGACCGCCGCCGGGACGGCAACGAACGACCGCGGGTGGCCGGCGGTCGCGGACGGCCGGGGGCGGCCGCGGTCGGCCGGCGGTCGCAGTTGGCCGCGGTCGGCCGTCACCCCTTGGAGACGTGGGGATTGCCCGCCACCCAGAAGCGCCAGGGCACGTCCTTCCACTCCCCGGCGTAGTCGATGTTGATCCGCGGGCCGCGGGCCACGGTGCCGACCGGAAAGGGCGGCTGCGGGTAGTGGATCCGCAAGGGCGAGCCGGGGTCGAACAGGGGCAGGCCGTAGTGGGCCCGGGTGATGCCCAGGGCCTGGCACAGCCGGCCAGGGCCGCCCGTCAGGAGGCCGGGGCGGGCCGCCGCCTGGGGGGTCAGATTGCGCCGCCGGGCCATCAGCCCCACGCCGCGGCGGGGCTCCAGGGCGCGCACCAGCACGGCCTGGGGCTCACCCGGCTCGGCCGCCACCACGTTGAAGCAATGGTGCATGCCGTAGATGGTGAACACGTAGGCGTAGCCGGCCGGCCCGAACATCACCTCCGTCCGGGCCGTGCGCCGGCCGCCGTAGGAGTGGGCGCCGCGGTCCTCGGGGCCCTGGTAGGCCTCGGCCTCGACGATGATGCCGCTGGCCAGGCCTTCGGCCGTCTCGTGGACCAGTTCCAGGCCGAGCAGGGCCGGCGCCAGCTCGGCGGCGGGGCGGCGGAAGAACCCGGCCTCCACCACGGGGCCCAGCGGCACGCCGTCGAGCCCGCCGGGACCGGCGGCCGGCCCGTCCCCCGGCGCGGCGCTTTCGGCCGGACGCCGGCGGGTGGTGCCGGATCCGGCGGCCCCGGCGGCACCGGCGGGGCCGGCGTTGCCGCCAGGGGCGGCGCCGGCGGGACCGGCGTAGCCACCGGCGGCGGGGCCGGCCGGATGGGGGGGCCGGGCACCGGCGGGGAATGGGGCCTCAGGGGGCCCGGACTTGCGCGCGTCCATCGCGTCCATGGATACCAGTGTAGCGCACCTCTAGCGCACCGGGCCTGGCGGTGGCTTGACCGCCGTGCCCGGGGCCCGCGATCCGCGGGGCGCCAGCGCCTGCCGGTGCCCCGGCGCCCGGTCCCGGGACGGGCCAGGACAGGCAGCGGCCGTGACGCGGCGCGCAACAGCGCCCGGACGGCCTGGGGCGATCCAGCGCCCGGGACCGGCCGGGGGCGCGGCGCCGGGACGTCCCGGGGGGCCCGGCGCCGCCGGCCGGTTCGTCGGGATAAGGGGCCCGGACCCGGGAGAGGTTAGGACCCGGGAAAGGTTCGGCGGGGGTTCGGTAGGGCGTCGGCGGGGGAGCGGTCCTCGGCGGGGCCGTGCCCGGCCGGGCGGGACCCGGACCCCGTCGGGCGGGACCCAACTGGCGGCCGAGGAGGCGGGCGACCATGGCCGGCGGCGATCGCGTGCCGGGCAAGGCGGGCAGCGCCGTCCTGGAGCGGGATCCGGCGTACACGGCGGCGCTGCCTGACCCGCGGGGGGATGCCCGGGTCGAGCTGCGCTACCTGGACGACGAGGGCCAGCACATGGTCCTCAGCATGGGGCCCCAGCACCCCAGCACCCACGGGGTGTTGCGGGTCGTCCTCACCCTGGAGGGGGAGACCATCGTCCACGCCGAGCCGGACATCGGCTTCATGCACCGCAACTGGGAGAAGCAGGCCGAATACCGCACCTACGCGATGAACGTCCCCTTCTCCGACCGCAACGACTACATCGCGCCCTTCCACAACGAGCGGCTGATCTGCGAGGCCATCGAGCGCCTGCTGGGCGTCGAGGTGCCCGAGCGGGCGCGGTGGCTGCGCCTGGCCCTGTGCGAGATGGAACGGATCGCCAGCCACGTCCTCTGGATGGGGACCATGGGCCTGGACCTGGGCGCGGTGACCCCCTTCCTGTTCGCCTGGCGGGACCGGGAGATGTACTACATGCTGGTCCAGGAGCTCTCCGGCGGCCGGCTCTTCCCCCAGTTCATGCGCATCGGCGGCCTGCGCAACGATACGCCCGACGGTTGGGTGGAACGGGCCCTGGCCTGGCTCGACCACATGGAGCAGGAGGCCTGGCCCGAGTACGTCCAGCTGCTCTTCGAGAACGACCTGTACCTCCGCCGGACGCGAGGGGTTGGCGTGCTGACGCCCCAGCAGGCGGTGGCCTGGCAGGCCAGCGGGCCGGTGCTGCGGGGTTGCGGCGTGGCCCGGGACCTGCGCGCCCACGACGACGGGGTTCCCTACCGGGAGCTGGGCTTCCGCCCGGTGACGGCGGAAGGAGGCGACGTCTGGGCCCGCAACCAGGTCCGGGTGCAGGAGGTGCTGGAAAGCGTGCGGCTGGCCCGGGAGGCGCTGCGCAACCTGCCCGGCGGGCCCGTCATGGCCAAGCTGCCCCGGGCCCTGCGCCCGACCGGGGAGATCTACCACGAGATCGAATCGCCCCGGGGGAGCATCGGGCTCTACCTGGTTGCCGGCGGCGACGTCATGCCGTACCGCGCCCACTGGCGCTCGCCCTGCTTCGTCCACCTGCAGCTGCTGCCCCTGATGGCCCGGGGCCACCTGGTGGCGGACATGACGGCCATCATCGGCAGCATCGACATCGTCCTCTGCGAGGTCGACCGCTAGGATCGACCGCCGGCGGCCGATCCGCCGTGCCCCTTCCCTGGCGCGCCTTCCAAGACCGAGGGCTCCCAAACCCCGACGGGATCCCCAAAACCTCTCGGGGTGCCCTGTCACACCTCGGGCCGGCCTGCCCCGCCGCGGGGCGGCCTGCCACAGCTCAGGCCGGCCTGCCACAGCTCGCACCAGCCCGCCCCGTGGCGGGCCGGCCCGGAGCCCCTCGGCGAGGCCCGCAGCCTCTGGGTCCGGACCGCCGGCCCACATCGCTGCACCTAGAGCCGGAGGATCTTGACACAGGTGGGGTCGCCCGCCTACGCTGGGTCCATGATGTGACCGCGGTCATCGAATGACCGCGGTCAAGGCGAGGCGTTGCCCATGAACCTGCGCCAGACCCAGCGGGAAGCGGTGCGCCAGGCCCTGCTCCGGGAGGGCATGCGGCTGCTGGCGCGCCAGGGATTCGCCGCGACGACGGTCGACCAGATCGCCAGCGCGGCCGGCGTCGCCAAGGGCACCTTCTACAACTACTTCGCCACCAAGGAAGACCTGGCCCTGGCCGCCCTGCCGCCACGCCTGGAGGCCTTGCGGCGGGAGCTGGACCAGGCGGCCGACCTACCGATGAGGGCCGCCCTCCACCGCCTCCTGACCCGGCTGGTGGAGTGGACCCGGGAGGTCCACCCCGACGTGATCTGGCTCTGGTGCATCGAGAACCTGCGCCGGGGCGCTGGGGAACGGGCGTCCCAGCTGCTCCACCGGCTGGTCACCGACCTGTGCGCCCGCGGCCAGGCGCGGGGCGAGCTGCAGGCCGGGCGGCCGGCGGAGGAACTGGCCCTGGACATCGAGGGCATCGCCCTGGCCCGGCTGGCGGCCTGGTACCACAGCGGGGCGCCGCCGGGCCTGCTGCCCCGCCTGCTGGCCGCCATCGACACCTACCTGGCCGGGGCCGCCGGCGGCCAGGGCGTCCACTCCACCGGCGGCGGCCCAGCCGGCGGCCGGAGCGACCGAGCCGGCCGGCCGCACGAAGCCCCCGGCGCGACGGGGGCCGGCCCGGGAAAGGAGCGCGGTAGGCCGTGAGCAGCCCAATCCAGCCTGTGTTCCCCTTGCGTGGAGACGATCGGGGACCCCGCGAGCGACAGGCGCCGGGGCGGCGGGCCGCCCGCCGCACCCGGTGGGCGGTTCCCGTGGCCCTGATGGCTGCCGCCGCGATGGTCCTTTCGGCCTGCAGCGGTGGCGGGCGCGGGGAGCCGGCCGAGGGCGCCGGGGCCGGTGATGGAGGCCCCGTCCCCGTGGCGATCGCCGTGGCCGAGGAGGGGACGGTGACCCAGCCGGTGGAACTGGCCGGCCGCGTCCGGGCCCGATCCGAGG
>DATCLH010000290.1:0-4796 GCA_036564035.1 Thermaerobacter sp. | reverse complement strand
GTGGTGGTGGCGGCGGCCGGGGCCGCGGGCGGGGCGGCCGGCGGCGGTGCGCCCGGTGGCGGGCCGGCGCTCCCCTCGCCGGCAGCCGGCGGCGGGCCGGCAGCGCCCCAGGTCCTCTTCCCCCTGGTGCTGGCGGCGGTGGGCGTGGTGGCCTCCCTGCTGGGCATCGCCCTCACCCGGGCCGGGGCGGGCGGCGATCCGGCGGCGGCGCTGCGCCGCGGCACCCTGGCGGCGGCCTTCGCCTTCGCCGCGGGCGGCGGCCTGGCCGCCGGCTGGCTCGGGCTGGCCCAGGCGGCGGCGGCGATGGTGGCGGGGATGCTGGCCGGGGTGGTCATCGGCCTGGTCACCGAGTACTACACCTCCGGCGACCGGCCGCCGGTCCAGCAGGTGGCCCGCTCGTCGGAGACGGGGACCGCCACCAACATCCTGGCCGGCCTGGCCGTAGGGATGAAGAGCACGGCCCTGCCCGTGCTGGTGGTGGGTGCGGCCACCCTGGTGGCCCACCACTATGCCGGCCTCTACGGCGTCGCCGTGGCCGCCGTGGGGATGCTGGCGACCACCGGCATCACCGTCGCCGTCGACGCCTATGGCCCCATCGCCGACAACGCCGGCGGCATCGCCGAGATGGCCGGCCTGCCGGCGGAGGTGCGCTCCGTCACGGACCGGCTGGATGCCGTGGGCAACACCACCGCGGCCATGGGCAAGGGCTTTGCCATCGGATCGGCCGCCCTGACGGCACTGGGGCTGTTCTCGGCCTACGCGGCCACCACGGGCCTGGGGGCCATCGACCTGCTGGACCCGCGGGTGATCACCGGGGCCCTGGTCGGCGGCATGCTGCCCATGCTCTTTTCGGCCCTGGCGGTGGAGGCGGTGGGCCGCGCCGCCTTCGCCATGATCGAGGAGGTTCGGCGCCAGTTCCGCCAGAAGCCGGGCATCCTAACGGGCGATGAACGGCCCGATTACGCCCGCTGCGTGGACATCAGCACCCGGGCGGCCCTGGCCCAGATGGTCCTGCCGGGGCTGCTGGCCGTGGCGGCGCCGCTGGCCGTCGGCCTGCTGCTGGGGCCTGAGGCCGTGGGCGGCCTGCTGGCGGGCGCCCTGGTGACCGGCGTGCTGGTGGCCATCTTCATGGCCAACGCGGGCGGCGCCTGGGACAACGCGAAGAAGTACATCGAGGGGGGCGCCCTGGGCGGCAAGGGCTCCGACCCCCACCGGGCGGCGGTGGTGGGCGACACGGTGGGCGACCCCTTCAAGGACACGGCGGGGCCGTCGCTCAACATCCTGATCAAGCTGATGTCCGTGGTGGCCCTGGTCTTCGCTCCCCTGTTCCTGCGCCTCGGCGGATGAACGGGCCGGGGGCGGCGGCTAACGGCCCCCGCGGGGCACGACCCCAAGGCGCCCGGTGGCGGGGGCGGCCCGCCCGGGGGCGATCGGGGCCGGGCGGGGCACCCACCCCCAGGCCGGCGGGCGGGCCCAGGCCGGCCGGCCGCCCCAGGGCGATGGGCTGTCCCAGGGCGACCGGTCTCCCCGAGGCGATCGGCTGTCCCAGGCCGGCCGCCCCTCCGAGGCAGACCCGCGGCGCCACCGGAAGTGGCCGCCGCCGCCGCCGGCCCACCGCCGGGCCGTCGCCGGGCCGCCGCGGTGCCGGGGCAGCGCCTGGGCCGGCCCGGGCCTGGCCGATCCGGGCCTGCAGGGCGCCGGCCCGCCGTGTATCATGGGGACATGCAGGCCGAACCAGCCACCCCGGTGTCTTGACCGGGGCTGGGGCGGACCGGCCGGTCGGGGTCCCGGGCCGTTCCCGGGCCCGGGAGGGAAGATCCTTGCCGAGACGCAGGAAGAAGACAACCAACGGGACGGCCAAGACGCAGGTCGAAGGGGCACCGCCGGGCCCGCTGCCGGCGGTCGGGGGCGATGGCGCCCTGCGGGACATCCCCGGCCCTGCCCCGGCGGCGGAGGCGACCGCCGGGGCCACCGGCTCCAGGGCGCGCCGCAGCACGACCCCAGTCCGGGACGAACCGGCCACCGGAGGGGCCAGCGGCCCGCAGGAGCCGGTTCCTTCCCCGCAGGCGGTCCAGGCCCCCTCGCCCGGCGCCGCGCCGTCGCCGGCCGGTGCCCCGGCCCCGGGCGGCCGGGCCGGTTCGTCCGCCGCGGTGGCCGCGTGGGAAGAGAAGATCCTCGCCTTCATGCGGGAGAAGGCCTACCGGCCGCTGACGGCAGGCCAGCTGGCCGCAGCCATGGGGGTCGAGGACCCCGAGGCCGACGCCGGCTTCCGCGCCGCCCTGGAGCGGCTGGAGGCCGAAGGCCGGGTCGTCCGGACCCGGACCCGGCGTTACGGCGTCCCCGAGCGGATGAACCTGGCGGTGGGGGTCCTGCAGGGGCACCCCAAGGGCTACGCCTTCCTGATCCAGCCCGATGGGGACGACGTGTTCATCCCCGCCGAGAACCTCAACGGCGCCATGCACCGGGACCGGGTGGTGGTCCGGCTGCTGGGGCGCGCCCGGGGCGGGCGCAAGGCGGAGGGCGAGGTCATCCGCATCCTGGAGCGGGCCAACCGGGAGCTGGTGGGCCGGCTGGAGTGGCAGGGGGGCGAGGCCGGTTACGGGTTCGTCACCCCCGTCGACCAGCGGGTCTTCTGGGATGTGTTCATCCCCCAGGGGCAGCTGGGGGACGCCCGGCCCGGCGACATGGTGGTCGTGGAGATCACCCGCTGGCCCGAGCGGCGGCGCGGCCCGGAGGGACGGGTGGTGCGGGTGCTGGGGCCCGCCGAGGCCCCGGGCGTCGACGTGGCCGCCATCGTGGCCAAGGCGGGGCTCCGGGTGGAGTTCCCGCCGGCGGCCCTGGCCCAGGCCGAGCAGGTGCCGGAGAAGGTCAGTGCTCGGGACCGCCGGGGGCGGCGCGACCTGCGGGACTGGCTGATCGTCACCATCGACGGCGCCGACGCCAAGGACCTGGACGACGCCGTGTCCCTCCAGCGCCTGCCCGAGGGGGGCGAGGCGGTGTGGCGGCTGGGCGTCCACATCGCCGACGTCTCCCACTACGTGGCCGAGGGCAGCCCGCTGGACCTGGAGGCCCGCCGCCGGGCGACCAGCGTCTACCTGGTGGACCGGGTGCTGCCCATGCTGCCACCCCGCCTGTCCAACGGGATCTGCAGCCTGAACCCGCGGGTCGACCGGCTGACGGTGACGGTGCTGATGGACTTCGACGCCCAGGGCCGGCGGGTGGGCTATGAGATCTTCCCCAGCGTCATCCGCACCCGCCACCGGCTGACCTACGAGGGCGTCCAGCAGATGCTGGAGGGCGACCCCGGCGATCCCGAGGTGCGGGCGCTGCGGGAGGCGCACCAGGACGTGCTGCCGATGCTGGAGGACATGGCCCGGCTGTCGGCCCGGCTGGCGGCCCGCCGGGAGCGGCGGGGCAGCATCGACTTCGACATCGCCGAGGTCAAGGTGGTCCTGGACGAGCAGGGCATGCCCCGGGAACTCTTGCGCCGGGAGCGCACGGTGGCGACCCGCATCATCGAAGAGTTCATGATCGCCGCCAACGAGACGGTGGCCGAGCACTGCCACTGGCGGCAGGTGCCCTTCATCTACCGGGTCCACGAGGAACCGGACCCCGACGAGGTGGAGGAACTGGCCGCCTTCCTGACGATCCTGGGCTACCGCCTGCCGCCCCGGCGCAAGCTGCACCCGCGCCAGTTCCAGGAGGTGCTCAAGCAGGTCGAGGGCCGGCCCGAGGAGTACCTGGTCAACGCCGTGGTGCTGCGCACCATGAAGCGGGCGCGCTACGCCACGGAGGCCCTGGGCCATTTCGGCCTGGCCGCCCGGTTCTACTGCCACTTTACCTCGCCGATCCGGCGCTACCCCGACCTGGTGGTGCACCGCATCGTCAAGGAGCTGGCGCTGCGGGGGAGCCTGCCGGCCCAGCGGGTGGAGGAACTGGAGGCGATCCTGCCAGAGATCGCCGACCACTGCTCCCAGCAGGAGCGGCTGGCTGAGGAGGCGGAGCGGGAGAGCGTCGACCTCAAGAAGGTCCAGTTCATGGCGGACAAGGTGGGGGAGACGTACAAGGGCATCATCTCCGGCGTCACCTCCTTCGGCCTGTTCGTCACCCTGCCGAACCTGGTGGAAGGCCTCGTCCATGTCAGCACCCTGACCGACGACTACTATCACTACGAGGAGAAGCTCTACAGCCTGGTGGGCGAGCGCACCCGGCGCACCTTCCGCCTGGGCGACGAGGTGGAGGTGGTGGTGGCCAAGGTCAACCCCGAGGCCCGAACCATCGACCTGGTCCTGGCGGAACTGGCCGGCGAGCTGGAGGAGGACGCCGGGCGGGCCGCCCGCAACGGGCGCCGGAACGGAGGGGCCGGGGGACGGGCGACGGCCGGCGGCAAGCAGCCCGGGCGGCGGACCCGGGCCGGCGGGACGCGCGCCGCCAGCAAGGCCGCCCCGGGCGGGCGAACCGGCGGGGAGCAGGAGAGGAGAACCGATGGGGGCACGCGGCGACGGCGTGCGCCTGGTGGCCGACAACCGCAAGGCGCGCCATGACTTCTTCATCGATGAGACCTTCGAGGCGGGGCTGGTGCTGACCGGCACCGAGATCAAGTCGATCCGGGCGGGCCGGGTCAACCTGCGGGACAGCCACGCCCGGGTCGAGCGGGGCGAGGTGTGGCTTTACGGCGTCCACATCGCGCCGTACGAGCACGGCAACCGGTTCAACCACGAGCCGGACCGGCCACGAAAGCTCCTGCTGCACCGCCGGGAGATCGACTACCTGGCGGGCCGGGTGCGGGAGCGGGG
>DATCLH010000289.1:0-12044 GCA_036564035.1 Thermaerobacter sp. | reverse complement strand
TCGTCGTCGAGGCCGTCCAGGTCCTCCAGATCGTCCAGGTCGTCCTCGTCCAGCATCTCGTCGTCCAGGTCCTCGTCGTCGGCCTCGTCCTCGTCCCAGTCCTCGTCGTCCCAGTCGTCGTCGGGGCCCAGGACCTCATCGGCGTAGGCCTCGTCCTCCTCCTCGGCCACCATGTCCTCCCACGCCTCGGCCACGGCGTCCCATTCCTCGTCGTCCTCGATCTCCACCAGGACCGGCGTGCCGTCGTCCTCATGGAGCAGGCGGAAGATGAAGGCCTCCTCCTCGTCGTCGGGGTCGGCGACGATGGCGTACTTGCGGTCGTTCATCTCCACCAGGTCGATGACGACGAACTGCTGCTCCTCGCCGTTCTCGTCCCGGAAGGTGACGATCCGGCGTTCCTCCGGCAGGTCCATTCCTGCCCCACCACCTTCCTGCACAGGCTCCTGGGTCAGACCCTCGCCGCTGCCGAGCGGTCGCCAGGGCGCCCCGCGGGGAGATTCGCCACCGGCGGCCCGTTGCCTGCGCGCCGCTTCGAGAAAAGCCTGCAAGATCACCGTCGCCGCCATGCGGTCGATCACGGCCTTGCGCCGCCGGCGGGAGAGATCGGCGTCGATCAGCACCCGCTCGGCCTCGACGGTGGACAGCCGCTCGTCCCATAGGGTTACCCGCGGAACGCCGGCCGCCCTCAAGCCGGCGGCGAAGCGCTCGGCCGCTTCGGCTTCTGGCCCGCGGCGACCGTCCAGGCGGCGGGGCCAGCCGACCACGATGCCGCCGGCTTCGTGGCGGCGGGCCAGTTCGACCACCTGGGCGATGTCGGCGGCGTCGCCCCGCCGGGGCAGGCTGGTCAGCGGCCGGGCGACGATGCCCTCCGGGTCGCTGATGGCCACCCCGATGACCCGGGTGCCGAGGTCAAGGCCCAGCCAGCGCATCCGGTCACCCCGCCTTCGCCCGGGCGCGCCTCACAGCCAGCGGGGCTCCCGCCGGCGCGGAGCCAGCAACAGCCAGGCGGCTGCCCCGGCGATGAACCCCGCCACGTGAGCCCACCAGGCGACCAGTGTGACGTTGGGCGCACCCAAAGCCGCCAGCCCGTTCAGCACCTGCAGCCCAAACCAGACCAGCAGGAAGACCCAGGCCGGCACCTCCGCTACCGTAATGAAGATGAAGAGAAAGATCAAGGTGACGATGCGCGAGCGGGGGAAGGCCAGGAAATAGGCGCCCAGCACGCCGGCCACGGCCCCGCTGGCGCCGATGGTGGGGATGGACGACGTCGGGTTGGCGACCACGTGGGCGTAGTTGCCCAAAAGACCCGTCAGCAGGTAGAAGAGGAGAAATCGCCCCCGGCCCAGGCGGTCCTCCACGTTGTCCCCGAAGACCCACAGGAAGAGCATGTTGCCGAGGAGATGGACCAGGCTGCCGTGGAGGAACATGGCGGTGACCAGCGGCACATAGGGCACCGGTCCGACCTGGGGCAACAGGGCCAGCGGGGGGATGGAGGCCGGCACCACGCCGTAGCGCTCCGCCAGGATCCCGATGCCCGCCTCCGGAGTCGGTCCGGTGGTCCATTCCACGTAAAACACATAGACATTGAGGGCGATCAGCAGTACGGTGACCCAGGGAAAGCGTCGCGAGCGGATGGTGTCGCGCAACGGGATCATGGCGTGCTCCTTCCTGGTGGCCCGCCGGTCCCCGCGGCTCCCTTACGAACCCTCTTTCGGGGGATGGGATTCCACCCCCAGCCCGGAAGGCGAGGTGACCGCGATGACCGAACCGCTCGTACCCGTTCCCCGCCCGCGCCCACCCCGGCTGCGGCGCCGGCGGCATCGGCTCCCCCACGGCGGGCGGCCGCCGGCCTGGTCCACCGTCCCGGGCTCCGTCCTGCCGCCCGACCCTCCGGTGCGGGCCCGCTGGTGGGACCGCTTCTGGGCCGAACTAGCCTACGTGGCGAGCTTCAAAGGCCTGTGGCTGACCGTGGCCGTCGGCGGCCTAGTGGCCGGTTTCCTCCTGGGCACCTGGTTCGGCCACCAGCTGGCGGCGGCTGCCCACCTGCGCTGAGCCCGGGCCCTCGGGCTTCGGCCCCGTCCGGTCCGGCCCGCCCCCCTGCCCCCCGCGCCACGACCGGCGCCCGACCAGCCGGTGGAACCGGCCCCTAGCCCGTGGAACCGGCCCTGCCCGCGCTCCGCCGGTGCGGTACCGCGCCCGGGTCGCAGCGGCGGGCCCTCAGGCCTCCCGGCGGGCGGGCCGCGCCCGCAGGCCGGCCACGTACGTCCGCACCAGCTCCGCCAGCAGCTGATCCCGCTCGATCCGGCTGACCAGGGCGCGGGCGCCCCGGTGACTGGTGATGTAGGCGGGATCGCCCGAAAGCAGGTAGCCCGCCAGCTGGCGCACCGGGTCGTAGCCGCGTTCCTCCAGGGCCTCGTAGACGGCGGCCAGGATGGCCGCCGGGTCGGCCGGCCGCCCGGCGCCCGGGGTCCCCAGGGACATGCCCCCGTACATCGTCGGTTCCCCGTCGGTCACCGGGCGGGCCGGCTCCGCTCCCTGTTGCACGCTCTCCGCCTCCGCTTCTCGCTTCCTCTCGGTGGCCGCGGTCCGGGCCCGGCGGCGATCCCGGCGGGGATCAGCCCTGCCCCGCCGCGCCCGCCGCGGTCTCCGCCGCCAGCTGGTCCAGCCAGAGGCGCCGCCCGTGCTCAAGGGCCTCGGCCAGGCGGTCCGGCTCGCGGCCACCGGCCTGGGCCAGGTCGGGCCGGCCGCCGCCGCCGCCCCCGACCCGGCGGGCCACCTCGCCCACCAGGCGCCCCGCGTGCAGGCCCCGCTGCTGGGCGCCGGGAGTCACCGCCGCCACCAGCAGCGCCCGCTCGGCGGTCCGGGCGCCCAGCAGGACGGCGGCCTCCCCAGCCCGCTGGCGCAGGTAATCCGCCGTCTCCCGCAGGACGTCCGCGTCGTCCACGGGGAGTTCGCCTGCGATCACGCGGATCCCTGCCACGGTGGGCGCCCCGGCCAGCAGCCCGTCCGCCGCCTGGCGCGCCAGGCGCAGGCGCAGCTGGCGCAGCTGCCGCTCCAGCTGGCGCTGCCCCTCCACCAGGGCCTCCAGCCGCTGGGGCAAATCGTCCACCGGCACGTGCAAGGCGGCGGCCAGCCGCTCCAAAACCGCTTCCCGGCGCCGCAGGTACTCCAGGCTGGACCACCCCGTCACCGCCTCGACCCGCCGGACGCCGGCCGCCACGCTGCCTTCGGCGGTGAACTTGAAGAGGCCGATGTCGCTGGTGGAGGCCACGTGGGTCCCGCCACACAGCTCCAGGCTGTAGTCGCCGATCTGGACGACCCGCACCTCGCGCCCGTACTTTTCCCCGAACAGGGCCATGGCACCCGCCTCGAGGGCCTCCTCCAGGCTGGTCCAGTACCAGCGCACGGGCACGCTGCGCAGGATCTGCTCGTTGACCTCGTCCTCCACGGCCCGCAGCTGGTCCGCCGTCGGTGCCTCGAAGTGGGTGAAGTCGAAGCGCAGCCGGTCCGGCGCCACCAGCGAACCCGCCTGGTTGACGTGGTCGCCCAGCACCCGCTTCAGGGCCGCGTGGAGCAGGTGGGTGGCCGTATGGTTGCGCATGATGGCCACGCGCCGGGCCGCGTCGACCCGGGCCCGGACCCGGTCGCCCACCTGGACGGTTCCCTCCGCGACCCGGACCTTGTGGAGGATCCGGCCCCCGGGCAGGGGCTGGGTGTCAAGGACCTCCAGCCGCGCCCCCGCCGTCTCCAACCAGCCGGTGTCGCCCACCTGGCCGCCCCGCTCGGCGTAGAAGGGCGTGCGGTCCAGGATGACCCCGATCTCCTCGCCGGCACCGGCCCGCTCGGCCGGTTCCTCCCCCCGGACCAGAAGCCGCACCGTGCCCTCGTCTTCCAGCCGCTCGTAGCCGGTGAAGGTGGTGGCCGGTTCGTCCGCCAGGGCCTGCGCCAGGGGGGAGCTGGGATCCCACCCCTCCTCGACCTCCCGGGCCGCCCGGGCCCGCTGGCGCTGGACGGCCATCGCCCGCTCGAAGCCCTCCCGGTCGACCCGCAGGCCGGCTTCCTCCGCCGCATCCTCGGTGAGGTCCAGGGGAAAGCCGTAGGTGTCGTAGAGGACGAAGGCCTCCTCGCCGTGGATCAGGCCGTCGCCGCGCTGCCGGGCCCGCTCGATCACCTCGGCCAGGATCGCCATGCCCTGGTCCAGGGTGCGGAAGAACCGCTCCTCCTCCCCGCGGATGACCCGGGCCACGTAATCGGCCCGCTGGCGCACCTCCGGGTAGGCGTCCCCCATCACCTCGGCCACGGTGTCGACCAGCCGGTAGAGGAAGGGCTCCCGCAGCTCCAGGATGCGCCCGAAGCGGACGGCCCGGCGCAGGATGCGGCGCAGCACGTGACCCCGCCCCTCGTTGCCAGGCAGCACGCCGTCGGCGATCAGGAAGGTGCAGGCGCGGGCGTGGTCGGCGATGACGCGGAAGGGAAAGCCCTGCTCCCCCTCTTCATAACGCCGCCCCGTCATCCCCTCCACCGCCTGGATCAGCGGGCGGAAGAGGTCGGTGTCGAAATTGGAGGCGACCCCCTGCATCACCGAGGCGATGCGCTCCAGCCCCATGCCCGTGTCGATGGAGGGCCGGGGCAGGGGCTCCAGCCGGCCGCTCTCGTCGCGGTTGAACTGCATGAAGACCAGGTTCCAGATCTCCAGCCAGCGGTCGCAGTCGCAGGCGCCGATGGCGCAGGTCTCCGCCTGGCAGCGGAACTCCTCGCCCCGGTCGTAGACGATCTCGCTGCAGGGGCCACAGGGGCCGGTATCGCCCATGGCCCAGAAGTTGTCCTTCTCCCCCAGGCGGACGATGCGGTCCGCGGGGATGCCCGTGACCTCCTGCCAGAGCTGGAAGGCCTCGTCATCGTCGCGGTAGATCGTGGCCCAGAGGCGCTCCCGGGGCAGGCCGAGTTCCTCCGTCAGGAAGGTCCAGGCAAAGCGGATGGCGTCGCGCTTGAAGTAGTCGCCGAACGAGAAGTTGCCCAGCATCTCGAAGAAGGTGTGGTGCCGCGCGGTCTTGCCCACGTTCTCCAGGTCGTTGTGCTTGCCGCCGGCCCGCATGCACTTCTGGGCCGTGGTCGCCCGCTTGTAGGGCACCTTCTCCTTGCCGGTGAAGACGTCCTTGAACTGCACCATCCCCGCGTTGGTGAACAGCAGGGTCGGGTCGTCCTTGGGGATCAGGGACGAACTGGGCACGACGGTATGGCCGTTGCGCTCGAAGAATTCCAGAAAGCGGCGACGGATCTCCGCCGCCGGCATGCCGCCCGGCTGCGCGCCGCGGGCGGGCGCCCTGTTGGCAACCACCGATCCGCACCTCCCCGTCGAAATCGTCGTCGGGTTTGCCGTATCAAACAAAAAGCCGCCGCCGGCCTCGGCCGGGGCGGGCAAGCCGCGGTACCACCCGGGTTCACCCCGTCCTCGCGGGCGGGGCCTCGGTGGGTCGGCGCCCTGCGTCCAGGACGGGCGCCGATCCGCGCGGTAACGGTGCGCCGCCGGGTGCACTTGGGAAGGGGCCGGGACGCTAGGGCCTTCCTTGGTGCACCGGCTCCGGGAGGGCTTGCACGCCACCGCCCGGGAACCTCGCAGCCAGGGGTTCCCTCTCTGGGGGGCGGGCGGGCGGCTTGGTCCCGTCATCGCCGGGGCCGTCCCCTCCGGGCACGGCCCATGGAATCACGGGCATTTTGCCATTTCCGGCGAAGCTCGTCAACGTGGGGACGGGGCGCCGTCCCCCGCAGGCCGCGGCAGGGGGGCCGGCAGCGGCGGCGAAGCAGCCTGTGAGGTGATGCCGGTGAAGCCCGGATTCGTGCCCGGCCTGCGGGCCGAGGTCGAGGCCGTCGTCGACGCCAGCATGCAGGCCGCCTTCGACGGCCGGGTGATCCACCCCCTGTATTCCACCTGGTCGCTGGTCCACCATCTCGAACACGCCGCCCGGCGGGTTCTGGAGCCCTACCTGGAACCCCACGAGGAGGGCGTCGGCTACGCCGTGGAGGTGCGCCACCTGGCGCCGACCCCGGTGGGGGCGCGGGTGCGGGCGGTGGCGGTGCTGGAAGCAGTGGAGGGCAACCGGGTGATCTGCCGGGTCGAGGCCTACAACGACCTGGAGAAGATCGCCGAGGGGCGGCAGATCCAGGTGGTCCTGGACCGGCAGGCCTTCCGCCGGCGCATCGCCGACCTGCAGCGCCGCCTGGCCGCTGGTGATCCGGCCGGGGCCTGAGCCGGCGGCGCCGCGACCCGGCCGGCTCTGAGCGGTGGCACCGCGACCCGGGCGGGCCTGAGCCAGCAACCCGGCGACCCGGGCGGGCCCAAGCCGCCGGCACCGCGACCCGGGTGGGCCTGGGCCGGGAGCCCTGCGCCCCGGCCAGGGACTGAACCGGTGGCCCCGCGACCCCGGTGGGCCCGGGCAGGCCTCAGCCGGCAGTTCCACGGCCCGTGCGAGCCCGCTCCCTTGCCCCCGCTGCGGTCCCTGACCCTGGGCCCGCCCCTCCGCCGGTCCCCAACGCCCTGCCCGGGAGCGCCCTCCCCTCACCGGGGCACCTTGGGCCGCCAGCGCACCGGCCGGATGGTGCGGCCGGTGCGCCGCTCCCCGGGGCCCGCCGCATCGCCGGCCGGGGTGGCCGGGCCCGCCGGTGCGGTGGAACCGGCATCGCCGGTGCCGGCCCCTGCCGGCTCCCCATGGGCCGGCGCCACCGGCCCCGTGGGGCCGGCGGTCCCGTCGGCGGCCGGTTCGTCCCCCGGCCGGTCGCCGGCCCCCGGCTCGCCGGGACGGGACGGATCCCCGGCCGCCGCCCGCCGCTCCCCCTTGGCCGGCGGAGGGCCCGAGGGCCTGTTCACCAGCCGCTCCAGCCCGCCCACCCACTCGGGCCAGGCGAAGGCCAGCAGGACGTGGACCAGGCCGGCCACGGGCACGGCGAACAGCAGGCCGGCCACGCCGAAGTGGTGGCCGGCCACCAGCAGGGCGCTGATCACCACCAGGGGATGGACGCCGACCCGGTGGCCCAGGATCCGGGGCGAGAGCACGCTGTTCTCGATCCACTGGATCAGCAACAGGGCCACCGCCGCCTTGAGGGCCGTGGCCGGGGATTGCAGGGCGGCCATGGCCACGACGGGCACGGCGCCGATCACGGGACCGAAGTAGGGGATGAGGTCGGCCAGCGCGGCCAGGGCGCCCAGCAGCACGGCGAAGCGCAGGCCGAAGAAGGTGGCGACGGCCGTCACCATGAGCCCCACGAACCCCGCCACCAGCAGCTGCCCGCGGATGAACCCGCCCACCACCTGGTCCACCGCCCGCACCAGGTCGAGCCACCGCCGCCGGGGCCCGTCCCCCAGGCGCTCCCGGGCCCAGCGGCGCAGCCGGGGCAGGTCGTTGAGCAGGTAGAAGGCCAGCACCGGCGCCAGCAACAGCGGCGCCGCCCCCAGCAGTCCCTCCACCAGGCCGCCGGTCAGGTCCGCCAGGCGGGCCGCCACCCATCCCTCGGTGCGGTCGATCTGCTGCAACACCGCCTGGCGAACCGTCGCCGGCAGCGTGGCCCGGGCGGCATCCTCCCGGACCCCCTCCACCAGCTCCCGCAGCCGGCGGGTATAGCCGGGCAGCTGGGTGCCCAGGCGGTTCAACTCGTCCAGGAACCCCGGCAGCAGGTACACGACGGCCACCGCCGCCGCCAGGGTGATCAGCAGGTAGAGCAGCAGGATGGCCGTGGCCCGGCGCAGGCCGTGGGTTTCAAGGAAGTCCACCGCCGGCGCCAGGAGGTAGGTCAGGACGAGGGCCAGGACGAAGGGCGGCCATGTACCCCGCAACAGGTAGAGCAGGCCCAGGGCGGCGACGGCCAGGGCGGCGCCTGACGCGACCCTGCGCCAGGACCCTGCCGTCATGGCCCCGACCTAGCGGGTCCCCACCCTGGCCAGCAGCCGCCGGGCCCGGGGCCGGGCCCAGCGGACCAGCCGTCGCCGCTGGCGCGGCACCTGGACCTCCAGCCACTGCTGGCTCCACCGCCCCGCCCGCGCCAGCCAGCGCGCCGGTCTCAGCCCGGCGCACTCCAGGGCCGCCACCATCAGGCCGCCCACCACCACACCCGCCCAGAACCGGCCGCCCATGGTCTCACCCCTCCACCGGCCCGGATCCGCCCGCCGCCTCGGCCACCAGCCGCACCCGGTTCCCCTCCGAGTCCAGGACGAAACAGTCCACCTGGCCCGAGCCCAGGTCCTGGAACTCGATGCAGCAATCCCAGCAGTACCACTCGTTCTGGCCGATGCGCCCCGTGGCATTGCCCGCGCAGATCGGACAGCGCATGGTGCCGTCCCCCCTCGACTTCTTCCTTAATCTGCACGGGCCGTGCGGGGGTCATGCGGGGGACTGGGAGGGTCGGTGGCGGCGGCGTGCCCGGGCGGGGTCCCGCCCCCAGGAGACCGGGTGCCGGGCGGGTCCGGTGGCCCGGCGGGCGGCCGAGGCGCGGCCCCGGGGAAGGCGGCGGCTGCAGGTCGCGGGAGCAGGCCGGGATGGGGCGAGCCCCGGGATCGGCGCAAGCCAGGGGCCCGAATAGGGGCCCGGCCGGGAGCCCGACTGGGGGCCCGGCCCGGGCCTCGGGATGGCGGCCTGGCGCGCGGGATCGGGACGCGGCGCCGCGCCGGCCACGGGCGCCGCGCCGGCCACCGGCGCCGGGCCGCCGGCGGGGTGTCCCGGCCCGGCGGGGCCGGGTGGAAGCCACCGGAGCCAGGTACCGGGGCGGTTCCGCGACTTCGTGCACCGGTTAGGCCGGCGTGCCCACCGGAACGGCTCCGGCGCCGGGAGCGGCCGCCCTCTGGCCGGGTTCGTCCTGCAGGGCGTCGGGGGCCACGGGATCGAGGACCTCGGCGATGACGCCCCCACCGGCCACCCGGTCCCCGTCGTAGAGGACGACGGCCTGCCCCGGGGTGATGGCCCGCTGGGGCTCGTCGAACCAGACCTCGATGACGTCCTGCCGGCCGTCCACCGGCCGGACGACCGCCGGGGACTCCGGCGACTTGTACCGCACCCGGGCGGTGACCCGCGCCTCGCCGGCCAGCCCGGGCCACGAGACCCAGTTCACGTCCACCGCCCGCAGCCCCCGGGCGTAGGTGGCCGTGTCGGGACCGACGATCAGGGCGTTCTTCTCCGGCAGGATCCGCACCACGTACATCGGCCGGTCGCTCTGGATGCCCAGGCCCCGGCGCTGGCCCACGGTGTAGTAGGCCAGGCCGCGGTGGGTGCCGATGCGCCGTCCCCGGGTGTCGTAGATCGGACCGGGCTGGATGCGGTCGCCGGCCCGTTCCTCCAGGAAGCGCCGGTGGTCGTCATCCTTGACGAAGCAGATCTCCTGGCTCTCCGGCTTGCGGGCCGTCACCAGGCCATAGGCCTCGGCCAGCCGGCGGACCTGGGTCTTCTCGAACCGGCCGATGGGCAGCAGCGTGCGGGCCAGCTGCTCCTGGGTGAAGTTGTAGAGCACGTAGGTCTGGTCCTTGCGCCGGTCGGCCGACTTGCGCAGGACGAACCGGCCCACCGCGTCGTCGTACTCCACCACGGCGTAGTGGCCGGTGGCGACGTAGTCGCAACCGAGCGCCTCGGCCCGGCGCAGGAACTCGTCGAACTTGATGTACCGGTTGCAGGCGATGCACGGGTTCGGCGTCCGCCCGCGCAGGTACTCGGCCACGAAGTAGTCGATGACCTTCTCCTCGAAGTCCTGCCGCATGTTCATCACGTAGTAGGGGATGCCGAGCCGCTCCGCCACCCGGCGGGCGTCGTCGATGGCGCTGAGGGAGCAGCACCCCCCATAGCGCGCCTCGTCGTCGGGCTCCATGGCAGGCCACGTCTGCATGGTCACGCCGATGACCTCATACCCCTGGTCGCGCAACAGGGCTGCCATGACCGAGCTGTCGACGCCGCCGCTCATGGCCGCCAGGACCCGGCCCTTCTTCGTCTGGCCCACGTCGCCACCCCCTTTCCCTTCCCACTTCAATGGCTTTGTCTCCGGTTTTTCCGCCCGGGCGGGTGGTTCCGGCCGGGCGGGCTGGGCCCGAGCCCCGGGCGGGCCGGGGCCGAGTCGCCGCCCAGGCCCGCCGGCCCCGGCCGCCGCCCTAGGCCCCGGCCACCAGGCCCAGGCTGCGGGCCCGCCGGGCTCGTTCGACCACCCGGGGCAACACGTCCAGCACCCGGTCCACGTCGGCCTCCGTCGTGCCGTCGCCCAGGGAGAGGCGGATGGCGCTGAAGGCCTCGTCCTCCGACAGGCCCATGGCCTGCAGGACATGGGACGGCTCCGGGGTGCCGGCGCTGCAGGCCGATCCGCTGGACGCGGCAATGCCCTCCAGGTCCAGCTGGATCAAGACGGTGTCGGCGGTGATCCCGGGCAAGCCCGCATTGGTGATGTGGGGCGCCCGCGGCGCGCCGGCGCCGTGGATCCGCGCCCCCGGGATCCGGGCCAGGATCTCCTCCTCCAGCCGCCTCTGCAGGCTCGCCAGCCGCACCGCCCGCCGCGGCTGCTCCCGGGCGGCCAGCTCGGCCGCCAGGCCGAACCCGGCGATGGCGGCGGTGTTCTCCGTGCCCGAGCGCAGCCGCCGCTCCTGGCCGCCGCCGTCCAGAAGGGGCAGCAAGGCCGTCCCCGCCCGCACGTAGAGGGCGCCCGCGCCCTTGGGCCCGCCGATCTTGTGGGCGGAGAGGCTGAGCAGGTCCACGCCAAGGGCGTCGACGTCCAGGGGCAGGACCCCGGCCGCCTGGACCGCGTCGGTGTGGACCAGCACGCCCCGTTGCCGCGCGGCCCGGGCGATCTCCGCCACCGGCTGGATCGTCCCCACCTCGTTGTTGACCAGCATGACGGACACCAGGATGGTGTCGGGCCGCAAGGCGGCCAGCACCCGCTCCGGGTCGACCCGGCCCTCCCCGTCCACCGGCACGTAGGTGACGTCAAAGCCCTCGCGCTCCAGGGCCGCGCAGGCATGGAGCACGGCGTGATGCTCCACGGCGGTGGTGACGATGTGCCGCCCGCGATCCCGGTGGGCCATGGCCGCGCCCTTCAACGCCAGGTTGTCGGCCTCCGTGCCCCCGGAGGTGAAGATCACCTCCCGGGGCTGGCAATGGAGCAGCCCGGCGACCTGGGCCCGCGCCTCGTCGATGACCGCCCGGGCCGCCCGGCCCGCGTAGTGCAGGCTGGAGGGATTGCCCCAGGCCTGCTCCAGCACCTCCATCATCCGCCGGCGGACCTCCGGCCGCACCGGCGTGGTGGCCGCGTGGTCCATGTAGACGCGCTCGCCCATCGTCACCACCCCCTTTCTCCTTGGTGCTGTCTCCTTCGTGCCGCCCGCCCCGACCGTGCGGCCCGCCCCACCGCCCGGGGGCCGGCGTCCCGCCGCCCGTCGCGATCATCCCCCGGCGCCGGTTTCCCACGTCGCCTTTCCTGCGGCCGGTCCGGCCGGTCCCGGTGGCGGGGTGCCGGCGCCCTACGGTCGCTGGGACCGGGAGCTCAGATATAAAACATGTAGCCCCGCCGCTGGCGCGCCTCGGCCTCGCGGCAGAGGTCGGCCAGCGTGGTCCCCTCCAGGACCTCCGTGATCGCCCGCCGCACGGCCTCCCACACGGGGTCGGCCACCGACGGGCTGCCCGTCGCCTCCTGGTCCGTCTCCGGCCCGATGGGGCCGTCCAGCAGCCGGACGACGTCCGCCACCGTGATGTGCGCCGGATCCTTGGCCAGCACGTACCCGCCCTGGGCGCCGCGCACGCTCTGCACCAGACCGCCCTTGCGCAGCGGCGCCATCAGCTGTTCGAGGTAGTTCTCCGGCAGGTTCTGGGCCTCCGCCACCTCGCGCAAGGGCACCGGCCCCCGCCCGTAACGGCGGGCCAGCTCGAACATCGCCCGCACGCCGTACCGGCCCCGTGTCGACAATTGCATGGCCGAACCCTCACAGGGCGCGCCCGGCCGGAAGAACCGGCCGGGCGTGCCAATTCCCACTGATTCACTGGGTTTTCTCACGGCCATGCTAGCACGGGGGCGCGCACCCTGTCAAAGGC
>DATCLH010000288.1:0-2474 GCA_036564035.1 Thermaerobacter sp. | reverse complement strand
CCGCCCAGGGGGTCGACCTGCACCGGCGCCACCAGCAGGGTGAACCCGTGCCGGTCCCAGGTGGAGGGCGGGTGGAGGGGAAGGGCGGGCGCTCCGGCCGCGGCCGGGGCCGGCCGGTCCGCCCCGGCAGACCCCGCCCGTTCACCGCTTTCCGCCTCGCCTGCGGCATCTTGCCCGCCGGCCCCCTGCCCGCCAGCCGCCTGCCCCAGCAGGACCGGGGTGCCCTCAACCCCGGCCACCAGGACCACGCCGCCCTGGGTGGCGCCGGCGAGGCTCTGGATGGCCTGTCGCAGGTGGTTGTGCTGGCGCTGGGCCTGGGCCCCGCTCCCGCCGCCCGAGCCGGCGGGGAGGGTGGGCCCGCCGAAGCCGGGGGGCCACGAGGGTGGAGGGGGCGTGGGGTCGATCCGGACGACGGCCTCGGCCGCCTGTCCGGGGGCCAGATCACCGACGTGGTGGACGACCCGATCCCCCTGGAGGACCGCGACTTGGGCCAGCGGCACGTCAAGACCGTTGACCACCTGCAGCCGCCAGCGGTCCTCGCCGGCCGGCGTCGCGCGGGCGACGAGACCCGGTCCCTCTTCCGTCCTCTTCAGAGCCAGGTCGAACTGCACCGTCACCGGGTCGACCCGTCCGGCCCCCGGCCGGGCCCAGCGCACCCGCTGGCCGGCGGCCGCCGGTTCCACCTCGACGGTGGGGGCCAGGGCGGAGGGCGGGCTGAAGAGGGATGCACCCTGCGGGCGAAAGACCGGCACGACCAGGGCGCCGGCGGGAGCGGTGACCGCGGCGGTCGCTCCCGGCCGGTAGGCGGCGATCAGGCCGGACCAGGATCCCCGGGTGCCCCCGGCATCCAGCAGGAGGAACCCGGCGGCCGTGCGGGGCGTGTCCCGGGAGGCCAGGATGCCGCTGACGTAGGAACCTGCGATGACGGCCCCGGCCAGGGCGGGGACCACGACCCACGCCAGGGGCCGGCGGCGGCGCAGGATCCCGTGGAAGGTGACCGGCCCCACCAGGACCAGGTAGGCGGCGAACCCCAGCAGGAGGACAGCAGGCCCAGGGAACTGCAAGCCGGGAAGGTCGCCCACGGCCGTCAGCAGGGCATCGGTGTGGGGAGTGTAGATGTTGAGCTGGACGAGCCCGCCCAGCACCGTCCGGAACAGGAAAGGCGGGCCGCCGGCATCCAGCGCCGTGGCGTAGGGAACCGGGTTGGTGCGGCCGGAGGTGCCCGGAACGGGACCCGACCCCATGCCGTAACTCGCCCAGACCAGGTCGGCCTGGCGCATGGTGGCCGGCCGGAGATCGGCGCCCAGCCAGGCCGCCAGGGCGGCCGGGGTCCCGCTCCAGCTGAGCCAGGGTTCGGCGTCCAGCCGGGTCGACCAGGCGTAGACGCGACCGGCGCCGGCCTGGGCCACGTACCCGGCAGGGGCGGCCCCCTGCGGGCCTGCCAGAGCCAGGCTCGGGGGCGGGGCGGCGCCCGGGGATGGGGCGCGGGCCCGCCGGTCCTCATCCGATTCCCCCTGACCTTTGCTCAGACCCGGAGCGGAGGACCGATTCCCCGAGGTCCCCGTGCCGGGCTCGGCTCCGCCAAGCGGGCGCAGGATCGCGGCGACGGCGCTGGTTCGTCCCGGTGGGGGGACGTCGGGCTCAAGGCGCCGCGCCCAGGTGACCGCCCCTGGAAAGGTGTCGACGGTGACGGAGCCCGCAACCTTCCAGGGGAAGAGTTCGGGGCCCAGGCTGGCCGCGACGGTGCCTGCGTCAGGGCCGGTGCCGACCAGCAGCGTTCCGCCCAGTTGGACCCAGAGGGCCAGGGTGGCTTGCTGGGCGGCATCCAGGTCGCGCCAGGAGGCCGCCCCGTCCAGGACCACCAGGTCGAAGTTGGCCCAGCCCGCCGCGGTCCGGGGAGCGAGCTGGGGGTCGATCCGGTCCACCGTCACGTGGCCGCCGCGCGGAGCGGGCAGGGCCGCCAGGTACGGGATGTCCCGGGGGGCCAAGAGGGCCACCCGGATGTCGGTCGCCGCGCCCCCCGGGACGGGAACGGTGGACCAGGCCGCCACGTCGCCGTCTTCATCCAGGAGCCGGGCTTCCAGGGACATGACGGTGATCCCACCCTGGGTGGGGACGGGCACCGTCAAGGTGCGGCGGGCCCCGGCCGGGACCTCCACGGGATGCCTCCATCGCACCAGATCCCGGGTCAGGGCGGAGGGGCTGGCGGCGGGCGGCATGCCAGCGAACGGCCCCTGGAGGATGACCTCCACCCCGGCGACCTCCAGGGTGCCGCGGAAGGGCGCGGATCCCGAGTTGGTGATGGTTATGCTCGCTGGAATCCAGGGGCCGCCGGCCGGCTGCTGGCCGTACCCCGCCAGGACCTCCAGGGAGAGGGGGGAACCGGAGGCGGGGGCGGAGCCGGAGCCGGGAGCCGGCGAACCGCCGGTCTCAGCCTGTGCGCGGGAGATGGGGAACCCGGCCCCGATCAGGGC
>DATCLH010000287.1:0-1950 GCA_036564035.1 Thermaerobacter sp. | reverse complement strand
GTCCGGCCCCCCAGGGACCCGTCGGCGAAGAACTTGATCGACCCCATCCGCAGCCACGGGTCGCCGTGCCCCGACGGGCCCCACGCCCGGGCGTCAGCCAGCGCGGCCGCCCCCACGTCCAGGGCGACCCGCAGGGGCCGGCCCCGTTCCCGGGCGGCGGCGTAGAGGGCCCGGACGGCCTCCAGCTCCCCGGGCTGGTGGACGTCGTGGCTGTGGACGGCGGTAATGCCCACGGCATGGGCTTGGGCGATGGCCTCCAGAAGACCGGCCAGCCGCTCGGCGAAGCCGGGCTCGGGGCGGGCGGCCGCCACCCGCTCGATGGCGGTTTCCTCAAGCAAACCCGTCAGCTCGCCGGTCGCCTCGTCCCGGACGAACCGGCCCCCCGCCGGGTCCGGCGTATCCCGGTGGACGCCGGCGGCGGCCAGGGCCGCGCCGTTGGCCACCGCCACGTGCCGGCACACCCGCCGCAGCAGGACGGGATGGTCCGGGGCGGCCCGGTCCAAAAGCCTGCGGTCGGGCCAGCGCGGCGGGTCGAACCGGCTCTGGTCCCAGCCGTAGCCCTCGATCCAGGTGCCCGGCGGCAGCTGGGCGGCCCGGCGGGCCACCCGGGCCGCCAGTTCGTCGGGGGACGACACGTCCCGGAGGTCCAGCTGGCTCGCCACCGCCCCGCACCACAGCAGGTGGCAGTGGCCGTCGACGAACCCGGGCAGGACCACCGCCTCCCGGGGCAGGATCTCCACCTCCGCCCGCGGCCCCGCCACCTCCCGCACCGCCGTCTCCGACCCCAGCGCCGCCACCCGGCCCTGGTGGAAGAACACGGCCTGGGCGGGCGGTGCTCCGGTGCCCGGCGCCGGGAGGATGCGGCCGACCAGCACCCGGCCGGTACCCAAGCCCGCGGCGGAATCATCGATGGAGTCGTGACGCGTCACGTGGCCATCCTCCCATCGGATCCCCTGACTGCGGCTTACTGCGGCCGTCCCGGGCGGGATCCCGCCGCGGGATGCGGGGCCATGCGGGGGCATGCGAGAGCGGGATGCCGGGCCGGGATGGCGGCCGCCAGGCAACCAGCCGCCAGGCAGGCGGGCGCCCTCTGGGCACCGGCCCCTTCCGCCCCGGGAGGGTGACGGCGCCCCCACTGGCGGCCCGGTCAGCCCCGGGTCGCCGGCGCCGGCGCCGCCAGGACCCGGGCCAGGGCGGCCCGGGCCAGGATCTCCGCCGGGTCCACCCAGGGGACGCCGAAGTCACCGGGCCGCAGGACCAGGGGCAGCTCGGTGCATCCCGCGATGAGACCCGGGCCCCCCGCTCCACCAGGTGCCGCCCCGCCGCCAAGAGCCGCTGGCGGGCCGGCTCGTAGACCCCGGCTTTGATCCCGTCGGCGCCGAAGATCGCCCGGGTGACCAGGGCCTGGTATTCGGGTTCGGGGACCAGCACCTCCAGGCCCACCTCGGCCAGCGCCCGGTGGTAGAGCCCGCTCTGCACCGTCAGCTCCGTGGCCAGAAGCCCCACGGGTCCCCCCGCCGGCAGCGGCAGCTCGGGACCGGCGCCCGGCAGCCCGTTGGCCATCGCCGCCGCGCCGCCCGCAACTCGGGTCTCCGCCCACGGGGACGGGACGCCGTTGCCCGGGCCCGGGATCGCCGCCGGCGCCCCCGGCCCCGTGGCACCGCCGGGCGCCGGGATCCGGCCGGCCGCCAGGGCCCGCGCCACCTCCCGCATGATGTGGAGGATGGGAACCGGGCTCTCCGCCTGCAGCCGGTCGAAGTAGACGTGGGCCGTGTTGCAGGGGATCAGGATCAAGCTCGCCCCCAGGGCGGCGAGCCCCCGGATCGCCGCCACCATGGCCGGCACCGGATCGGGCCCTTCGCCCCGCAGGTAAGCCGTGCGGTCCGGGATCTTGGGGTTGTTGTCGATGACGATCCGGACGTGGTCCTGATCGACCCGCGCCGGCGTGGC